>PKXI01000145.1:13056-14550 GCA_003133425.1 Acidobacteriaceae bacterium | reverse complement strand
TCACCGGCTAACCGGAAGGAATCCTCAACTGTCGATAACAGCCCTTAGCATGAACCGTGATCGTCCCTCCCTGAGCGTGAGTTGGCTACTGTCCGGCCCCTTCCCGGCACAGCCCCGTCATTAGGAGAACCGCCCCCCATCATTTAACGTAAGAAGAGGCATCCAGTTTCGTACAGCTCCCCCAAGGATCATGACCCGCTCTCTATTGCACGTCTTCTCGAAGCGCCGTCCGCACAATAAATGGCTCGTGCTCATTGCGGCTTACAAGCTGCTCCAGGCACTGCTGTTTGTGTCGATCGGCCTGGGAGCGCGCCACCTGCTCCACAAGGACGCCGGCGACGAGTTGTCCGCGCTGGCCGACCACCTCCGCTTTAACCCTGAGTCTCGCTTCGTCAACTTCGTCCTCGACAAAGCATCTCTGCTGAACGACCCCATCCTGCGCCGCATCGGCCTGGTCGCCTTCTGCTATGGGGCCATCAGCATGGCAGAGGCTATCGGCCTCTATCTGGAACAGGCCTGGGCCGAGTATCTGACCATCATCATTACCGGCTCATTTCTGCCTTGGGAGATCTTTGAGATACTGCGCAGGCTGACGCTTGTCAGGGTGAGCCTGCTCGCAGTCAACCTCCTGGTCTTCTTCTACCTGGTGAAGTTGGTGGCGGATCGCGAACGGTTCAGGCTCAAGACGAAGCGCAAATAAGCGCGGTCTCTCAGCCGGCCAATTCGATGTCATATATAGATGGGATTCCAGAAGGCGGGTGCGGCTTTTGACCACTAACTTTATCTAACTTTCGCTTTTTGTTCCCCTAACATGGCCCGGCCATCCTGTCCAGTACTGGAACACAACTCATTAACACAAGATGTTGTGGTCATTTCATTTTTTTAATCTATTAGACGAATTTTCCACACTACCCCGCTGCTTCCGGCCATTTTTGCCCTTTTTCCACTTGGCGATGACTGGGATCAGGGTTACTATTCACCTGTAGTGGTCAAATTTGGAGCAGAGTGGAGTTCAGGGGAGCTACTCAGCTGATTTCCAAAGCAATCTTACTCGCTTTTCCTCCCCTTAACCGAATTTCCGGAACCAAATCCGCTGGGGAACCAGCTTGGCCACCGGAAACCTGGGGTCCCTGCGGACTGAAATTTGTCTGTCGGGTGGTAAACGGGCACTGAAGAAGGCATCCCCCAGCCGCGGCAAGAGACGAAGAATCAGCCGCTGTGGGCAAAAAGGCAACGCAATGTTTCGTGGAAACCATCCAGCGAAGGTCGATGAGAAGGGACGGCTGAAGCTCCCGGCTGCGTTCAAGCAGCTGCTGGACGCTCAGAACGTGACCCAGTTCTACATCACCAGCGTGGATGGGAAAAGCGCCGAGATATGGCCTCTTCCGGAGTGGGAGAAGCGCGAAGCCCAACTGGCCGAGTACAGCACCCTGGACGACGCGGTGCAGAAATACCTGAATCTGACCAGCTACTACGGCCAGCAGGTGGAGATGG
>PKXI01000145.1:0-13020 GCA_003133425.1 Acidobacteriaceae bacterium | reverse complement strand
GCCCCCCAGGGGGAGCGCATGACGAAGATAAATGAACGCCATGTGCCAGTTCTTTTTCATGAAGCGATTGATTTTCTCCATGTGCGTCCCAACGGGACGTATGTGGACTGCACCGTCGGCCTTGCCGGCCATTCCGAAGGGATTGTCCGGCGGCTGGGGCCCGAAGGCCACCTGATCGGATTCGACAGGGACCCCGAGGCGCTCAGTCTGGCAGAGGTCCGGCTGGGCCGGGTCGGTAATGAGTTGGGTAGGCAGGCGCCAAAGGTCACATTAATCGGCGATGCCTTCAGCTCTATCACCCGCCACGTTAAGCCGGCTTCAGTAGATGGCTTGCTGGCCGACTTTGGTGTAAGCAGCCTGCAGTTCGACGAGGCGCACAGGGGATTTAGTTTTCAGGCGGATGGGCCGCTGGATATGCGTATGGACACGCGTTCCGGGCCAACCGCCGCTCAAGTGGTGAATGAGATAAGCGAGCGCGAGCTGGCAAATCTCATTTACGAGAACGGTGAGGAAAGGAGGTCGCGGACAGTCGCCAGAGCCATTGTGCGGGGGCGGCCGGTTACAACGACGGGGCAGTTGGCCCGGATTGTAGCCTCAGCCGTCCCGGCAATGAAACGCGACAAGAAACATGGCCACATTCACCCGGCTACCAGAACCTTTCAAGCTCTCCGTATCTACGTAAATCGCGAATTGGACGAGATCAGAGACCTGCTCGAGGCCGCACCTGCATTGCTTAAGCCCTCCGCAAGACTCGTAGTAATCAGCTTTCATTCTTTGGAAGACCGCATCGCAAAAGACAGCCTGCGGGACGGAGCACAAAAAGGAATTTGGGAGATTCTGACCCGGAAGCCAGTCACCGCCGGCGAAGAAGAAACAGAAACAAACCCCCGCTCCCGCAGCGCAAAACTCAGAGCGGCGGAAAGACAGGGATCAGAAATCAGGGGTCAGGGATCAGGACTCCGGGGTTAAGCGAACAGAATTTGGAAATCGAGAATTAAGAAAGAACAGGAATCGGGAATCGGGAAGAACGAAGTCGGGATCATAAGGCGCATGGCGCCGCGAGAAACTGAACCCTGAACCCTGACACTGTTCGACGAAGGAGAACCCCCATGGCCGCATGCACAACAACCTATTTTGAAGCCGGCCGCAGTTGGAGCGCTCGTGTTGCCGAGCGCAACGCCGAGTTGCTGGCCCAGCAGTCTCAGCTCAGGCGGCGCGTACGCACGCCCGAGTTCTACTTTGCACGGCACATTGACAACTCGCGGCTGGTCAAGGCTCCCGACCCCGTGCGTGTGCGCGAAATGCGCCTGTTCTCCGGCGCTATCGCCGTGCTCTTTTCGCTGGTAATGGTCTACGGCCTGCAGCACTTCTACGCCATCGAGGGCGGCTACCGCGTCGAGCAGGAAAAGCAGGCGCTCAACCAGGTTCGCGAAGAGAACCGCCAGTTGCGCCTGGCCGAGGCCGAACTCACTCAGCCCGGACGTATCGACACCATGGCCCGCCAGTTGGGTCTTGCCGCGCCGCAGCCCGGACAAGTGATTCATCCCAGTGAACATCCCGATTCTTCAGCTCCTGTCGTTGCCCAGATCACGCCCCCGGCTCCGCCGGCACGGTAAAAGATAACTCCCAGCTTTCAGCTCTCGACTCCTGACCATAGAGATTTACCGGCAACGCGAACCATTAAATTACATATCTTGAAAGAGCTTGTATCCAGGCATGATGAAGTCAGGAGCCGAGAGCTGAAAGCTGGGAGTTGGATTCTCGATGCAGGCAGCCGTTCGAACCGTTCGAAGCCGCAATAACCCTCCCCGCGTCATCCCCCTCAAGCGGACGCGCTTCTGGATCATCTGCCTTTTCTTTCTCCTCTGGGCCTTTGCCATTGGCATCCGCCTCTTCATGCTCCAGATCGTGCGCCACCAGGATTACGTCGAGCGCGCACAAAAGCAGCAGCAGCGCACATTCGAGGTGGCTCCTCGCCGCGGAGTGCTTTATGACCGCAGCCTTCGCGAGCTGGCCATGACGGTGCAGGTCGACTCCATCTACGCCGACCCCTCTGAAATCGACGACAAGAAAGCCGCAGCGCACACTCTCGCCGCCCTGGTCCACACCGACCCCGAAGATGCAAAGACCACCGAGAGTGAGATCCTCGCTCGGCTCAACTCCGGACACAACTTTGCCTGGATCGCGCGCCGCATCATTCCAGATGTATCCGTGCGCGTCCACGCCCTCAACATGAAGGGCATCTACTACCAGAAAGAGTTCCAGCGCTTTTATCCCGACAACGATATTGCCGCGCAGGTGCTCGGCTTTGTGGGCGCGGACGACAACGGCCTCAGCGGCCTCGAGCAGAAATTCGACGAGCAGTTGCACGGCACTCCCGGCGAGATGTACACCGCCATGGATGCGCGCCGCCAGGTCTTAGGCTCCAGCGAGAGCGAGCCCGAGCCCGGCCTCAACATGGTTCTAACCATTGACGGAAACATCCAGTTCCTGGCCGAGAAGGCTCTCGACCACGCCATGGAGAAGACCCAGGCACTCAACGGCACGGTCGTAGTGCAGGACGTGCACACCGGCCAGATTCTGGCCCTCGCCATTCGCCCCAGCTTCAACCCCAACAACTTTCGCCACACCACTCCGGCGCTCTTGAAAAATCACGCCGTCAGCGATGTCTACGAGCCCGGCTCCACCTTCAAGCTGGTCGCCTACGCCTCGGCGCTCGATCAGCAGCTCGTCACGCCCGACGACCCGGTCGACTGCCAGGGAGGCAAAATCACCATCGCCGGCCGCGTCATCCACGACAACCAGGGTGAGCACTTCGGCGTCATCCCAGTCCACAAGGCGCTGGAGGAATCGAGCGACGTAGGCGCCATCAAGATGGCCCTCAAAGTTGGCCCGGACCGCTTCTATCAATACATTCGCGACTTCGGCTTCGGCTCCCGCTCCGGCATCGAGTTGCCCGGCGAAACGCGCGGACTGCTGCAGCCGGTCAAGCGTTGGGGCGGCTCCTCCATCGGCTCCATCGCCATTGGCCAGGAGATCGCCGTCACGCCAGTTCAACTGGTCACCATGGTCTCCACCATCGCCAACGGCGGCGTCTACCTGCCTCCGCATGTGCTGTTTCCCAATCAGGTGGATCTCTCGGATCCAAACCAGAAGCCGGCCACACTTCAAGCGGCCCCCTTTAAGCCGGGCGGCGACGTGCCCTCTCCCCTTCCCACCGGCGCGCATCGCGTCATCTCCACGCTCACCGCGGCCCAGATGCGCAAGATGATGGAAGGCGTTGTCCTTTTCGGCACCGGCAAGGAGGCGCAGCTCAACGGCTACTCCTCCGGCGGCAAAACCGGCACCGCGCAAAAAATCGATCCGGCCACGCACACCTATTCGAAGTCGATGCACATCGCCTCGTTCGCGGGCTTCGCGCCGGTCAACAATCCTGTCATCTCTGTAGCCGTCATCATGGATTCGCCCAAGGGTGCCTACTACGGCGCCAGCGTCTCCGCGCCGGTCTTCGCTGAAGTGGCGCAGCAGGTGCTCGAATATCTTGGCGTGCAGCACGACATCGATCTGCGCCCGTCCACCGCTTCTTCCAAACTCGAGAAGCCCGTCCGCGAAGACGACACTGCACAGGATGCAAGCGACATTCAAGCGCTCTACGACGCCGCCAACGATCTGCCCAGCGACGACCCGCTGCGCGCACCCGCGAGCCAGCCCGCAAGCACCGGCCAGCCCGCCGCGCAGCCTTCCAATCAAGCCGCAAGCCCAGCCGCCAACGCCAAGCCTGCGAATGGCCAACCGACAGTGCCGCAGGCAACCACTTCCGCGCTGCAAGCTTCCGCGCAACCCGCGACAAAGACCGTCACCCTTCCCGACGCCACGCATCTGCGGGTCCCCTCGCTCATCGGCCTGCCCGTCCGCAAGGTCATCGAGCAAGCCGCCGCCGCAGGTCTCGAAGTCAAGATCGTCGGCAATGGCACAGCCCGTCAGCAAGTCCCCGACGCCGGCACCATGGTCCCTCCCGGCACAAGAATCGTAGTCCGCTGCGGAAAATAAGCAGCCACTATTGCTTCGGCAAATAAACACCAACAACCTTTGGGTGCCCCNNATTTATTTGCCGGATCTATAAAAAGACCTGTCATCCATACATAAAAGCTGTCATCCTGATGCGACCACCACCAGGAGCTCTCATCCATCTATAAAAGCTGTCATCCTGAGCGATCGTAGCGAAGCGAAGAGAGTCGAAGGACCAGCGTTTGCTTTTGCTCTCACCATTTCCATCGAACAATCCCCCGTGCCCCATCCTTGCGATTTTCTTTTATCGCAAGGGTGGGACACCACAACCCTCAATCAAACAGCTTTTCTGCTCACTGCTCACTGTTCACTGTTCACTGCTCACTGTTCACTGACCCCTGACACCTGATCTCTGATCCCTCGTTTCCCCACCCAACAAACTACAATTAACTTCTATATGAATTGGAAAGAACTCACAGACGAAATCACGGCCGAAGGCGCAACCGGCAGCTCCGACGCTGCCATCACCGGCATCGAATACGACTCCCGCCGCGTGCGCCCCGGCTCCGTCTTTGTCGCCATGAAGGGCGGCTCCACCGACGGAAACAAATACGTCGACAAAGCCATCGCCGCCGGCGCCCTCGGCATCATCACGGATTCAGCCCCGACCTTCGACCATCTCACCGTCTACCAGGCCGGCCTGCCCGTGCTCGAAGTCGAACACGGCCGCCGCGCGCTCGCCCAGGCCTCCGCCGCATTCTTCGGCCATCCCGAGCGCAAGCTCGCCACCACCGGCATCACGGGGACAAACGGAAAAACCACCACCGCCTTCCTAATTGAATCGCTGCTCAACGCCGCCGCCCGCACCACCGTTCTCGTCGGGACGATTGAATATCATTTAGCCGGCGAAGTGCGCCCCTCCATCCACACCACGCCCGAATCGCGTGACCTCTTCGAATTGATGGCCGAAGGCGTAAGCCGCGGAGCCACCGAGCTTGTCACCGAAGTCTCCAGCCACGGTCTCGACCAGGGCCGCGCTGCCGGAATCAACTTCGACGTAGCCGTCTTCACCAACCTCACCCGCGACCATCTCGACTATCACCAGACCATGGAGAAGTACTTCTCCGCCAAGCGTCTCCTCTTCGACGGCACGGTCTACCCCGCCCCGCGCGTAGCGGTCATCAATGCTCACGACGAGTACTCCAAGCGATTCACCGCCGCCGCGTTGCGAGCTGGCGCAGAAGTCCAAACCTACGGCATTGGCAAAGGCGATTGGCGCGCCGCAAGCTACACGCTCACTCACTCCGGCGCAATTCTGAATCTCGAAACGCCGGCCGGTACAGCCGAAGTCGTCTCGCGCCTCGCTGGCGAAGTCAACATCCTCAACCTCCTCGCCGCCTTCACTGCCGCACACGCGCGCGGCGTTCCCTTCGCCGATCTCGTCGCCGCCATCCCCGCACTCAAGCCCGTCCCCGGCCGCTTCCAGTCCGTCGACGCGGGCCAGCCCTTCACGGTAATCGTGGACTACGCACACACCGACGACGCTCTCCGCAACCTCACCGCACTCGCCCACCAGATGACATCGCAAACCGGCAAGCGCGTCATCACCCTCTTCGGATGCGGCGGCGACCGCGACCGCACCAAGCGCCCCAAGATGGGCCAGGCCGCCGGCGAAGGTAGCGACTTTGTTCTCGCCACCAGCGACAATCCCCGCAGCGAAGATCCGCTCGCGATACTCGCAGAAATTGAACCCGCTCTTAAAGCCACCGGCACGCCTTACACCATCGAGCCCGACCGCGCCGCTGCCATCCGCCTCGCGCTTGAAGCAGCCGCGCCCGGCGACGTCGTGCTGATCGCCGGCAAAGGCCACGAAAAGGAACAGATTCTTGCCGGGCGTACAATTCCCTTCGACGACACCGAGATCGCTCTTTCCATCCTGGGCGAAATGGGTCATAGGAGAGAGCGATGAAACTGAGCAAGCAGAAACTCACTGTCCACTGTCCACCGTCCACTCTTCACTGTTCACTGTTATTTCGACGACACCGAGATCGCTCTTTCCATCCTGGGCGAAATGGGCCATAAAGGGGAGCGATGAAGCTGAGCAGGCAGAAACTCACTGTCCACTATTCACTGCTCACTATTCACTGTTATCTTGAAGGGAAATGAAACTTACCCTTGCAGAGGCGGCAATCGGCGCGGGCGCAGTGCTTGAAGCGCCTTCGTCTTTTGCCAACGCGGGTGCGCTGGTTGTCTCTGGCTACTCCATCGACTCGCGTACCGCAGGTCCCGACGACCTGTTCTTTGCCGTGCGCGGCGAGCGGCTCGATGGCCACGACTATGTCGCTGCCGCCCTCGCCCGTGGCGCCGTTGCCGCCGTAGTCTCCCGCGCGCGCGTTGCCTCGTTGCCTGACGCAGCGTTGGCCGTGCCCCTTCTCATCGCCGAAGATCCGCTCCTCGCCTTGCAAGCCCTGGCCGCGCACGTTCGCCGCCAGTGGGGCCACCGCGTCGTGGCTATTACCGGCTCAGCCGGAAAAACCACAACGAAGGAAGCCATCGCCGCCACCCTCGCCACCAAGTTCCGCGTGCTCAAGTCCCAGGGAAATCTCAACAACGCATTCGGTCTGCCGCTGCAACTGCTCCGCCTCGAACCCGAGCACGAAATCGCCGTGGTCGAAATGGGCATGAACCACACTGGCGAAATCGAGGCGCTGGCACGCATCGCCGCACCCGACTGGGGTGTCGTCACCAACGTCGGCACCGCGCACATTGAGAACTTCGCTGAAGGCCAGGATGGAATCGCCCGCGCCAAGTTCGAGCTTGTGGCCGCGCTGCCCTCCAACGGCGTTGCATTCCTCAACTGTTGCGACCCGTACGTCTCGCAGTTTGGCCGCGATTTTAATGGCCGCGTCGTCTACTTCGGCGAAGGCCCCTGTGCCGACCCGCAGATTGTTTCCACCTCAGAAGACCTTGCCGGCCTGCATGTGAAATACCGTGCCGCCGACCGCGAAGGCAGCTTCACCCTGAACATGCTTGGCGAGCATAACGCGTCGAACGCCATGGCCGGTCTCGCTGTCGCGCTCGAAGCCGGCGCCGATCTGGACGCTGCTGTAGCCGCGCTCGAGTCGCTCACCGCCGGAGACAAGCGCGGCCAGATCATCGAAATCGCCGGCGCCACCATTCTCAACGACAGCTACAACTCCAACCCCGAAGCGCTGCGCTCCATGATTCGCACTCTTGCCGCCCGCCCCGCACTTCGCCGCATCCTGGTGGCCGGCGAGATGCTCGAACAAGGCGAGCATGGCCCCGATCTCCACGCTGCATGTGGCCTCACCGCCGCCGAGTCCAGGCTCGACCTCGTCGTCGGCGTCCAGGGCAACGCCAAGCATCTGGCCACCACCGCCTGCGCGGGCGGCATCGCTTCTCTCTTCCTGCCCGACGCGGAAGCCGCCGGCCGCTGGCTCCTCCAGAATCTGACTCCCGGCGACGTCGTGCTCGTGAAAGGCTCGCGCGGCGTCCACCTCGAACGCACCATCGAGATCGTCAAAAATCAAATTGCAGCAGCGGAGGACCATTGAATCTTCGCAGATTCTTCAGCACCGCCATCCTCCTCTCCGCGTCAATCCACCTCGTTGCCGCCCCGAACCCGGCCTGGACCAATCCGTTCCCGCCCTTCCGCATCGCCGGCAACCTCTATTACGTCGGCAGCGAAGATCTCGCCTCCTATCTCATCGTCACGCCGCAGGGCGACATCCTCATCAACAGCAGTCTTGAATCCTCGGTCCCGCTGATCCGCAAAAGCGTCGAGACCCTCGGCTTCAAATTCAGCGACATCAAAATCCTTCTCATCAGCCACGCCCACTATGACCACTGCGCCGGAAGCGCCCGCATCAAGCAACTCACCGGAGCCAGGTATTACGTCATGGACGCCGATGTCTCCGTAGTCGAGTCCGGCGGCAAAACGGACTTCAACTACGGCGCAGATCCCGCCATGCACTTCCCTCCAACACATATCGACCGCGTCCTCCACGACGGCGACACCGTGCGCCTCGGCGGCTCCGTCCTCACCGCCCGCCTCACCCCAGGCCACACCAAGGGAACCACCACTTGGACAATGGACGAAACCGAAGCGGGCCGCACTCTCCATGTAGTAATCGTCGGCAGCCCCAACGTGAACGCCGGCTACAAACTCGTCGGCAATAAGGCCTATCCCCACATCGCCGAGGACTACAGGCACAGTTTTCAGGTGCTCAACTCCCTGCCCTGCGACATTTTCCTGGGCGCGCATGGAGCCTACTTCGGGCTCGCCGCCAAGTATCCCCGCTTCAAGGCTGGAGACAGCAACGCCTTCGTAGATCCGGCCAGCTACAAGGCCTGGATCGCCGACCGCGAGCGCGCATTCCAGGCCGAGTTGAAGCGCCAACAGAAACAGTGAGCAAAATTACAGACTGTTCAGCGGATAGATTCCACCATGCGGGCCATCTTCGGCCCTAAACCTTGCATTTTCAAAGCGGCCGGCAGTTAACCCTGAATACGTGATGTACATCACAAAACATCAGGGTCAATGGATGAAACTATGAGCCAATGTTCCTCCAGGGTATATATCCAGTTCAGTCTCTCCAGAGAGGCCCGCTCGTGCAACTCGATCCAGCGGCATTCATTGCCGACCCAGAACTCGTTCAGGCGCTCGATATCCGCGCTACCCCCATACCCTGCGACGAAGACCGCGTCCTCTTCCGCCAGGGAGACCCTCCAATCGGCCTCTATATCCTCCTCAAGGGCGAAACTACCCTCTCCATGACCGCCGAGTCCGGCGAACTCATCATGTCCGTCCAGGCAGCCGCCGGTTCCCTGCTCGGCCTTCCGGGCATCATCGGCAACCAACCCTACTCGCTCACCGCCATTGGCCGCCGCGGCGCTCAGGTCAGTTTCATTGCCCGAAACGACTTTAACGCCCTGATGAAATCCGAGCTGCCCCTGTTGCTCCTGATTCTGCAGGTACTGGCATCAGAGGTGCGCTCCGCCAGAATTGCCATCACGCAGCAATAATCGTTACCAGGCCGGCGCAAAGCCGGCCGCTGCCCGCGCGCTCCCTTGAAGCGGAGTAACTTCCTGAGACTCCGCACCTGGTCCCAATCCCTGCTCCCCGGCCCCACCTGCTAAACTCTCAATCGTCATGCTCCTCGCCATCATTCTCATCGCCGTCGCCGCATACCTGCTCGGGTCCATCCCTACCGGATACCTGCTGGTCCGCATCTTCCGCAATGAGGACATCCGCTCGGTCGGCAGCGGCAATATCGGCGCCACCAACGTCCTCCGCTCCGGCGGCAAAGGCCTCGGCGCAGTCACTTTTCTGCTTGATGTGCTCAAAGGCTGCTCCGCTGTCTGGCTCGGGGGATTTCTCGGCGCGCTCCTGATGGCCGCCACTCCCTTGCGTTCTGCCCAGGCCCTCGCCGCCCTATGCGCGGTCCTCGGCCACATGTTCCCCATCTGGCTCCATTTTCGCGGAGGAAAGGGCGTGGCCACCGGTTTCGGCGTCTTCCTGGTTGCCGCACCCTGGGCCGCGCTCTCCGCCATCTCTGTGTTTTTCATCGTCCTGTTCCTCAGCCGCTATGTCTCACTGGCCTCCATCCTTGGAGCGGCCTGCTTCCCGGTTTTTGCCTGGTTCATGGTCATCGGCCCGCGCCCGCCTTTTTATATTGCGGTCCAATGCGCCGTTGCGCTGCTCATCATCATCAAACATCATCAGAACGTCCGCCGCCTGCTCGGCGGCACAGAATCCCGCTTTGGAGCCAGGAAAACCGCATGAGTCGTATCGCCGTATTGGGTTCCGGAGCGTGGGGAACCGCCATCGCTCTCTCCCTCCACCGCCATGGCGGCCACCAGATCACCCTCTGGTCGCACACCATTGACGAAGCCCGCCAGATTGCCGCCGCGGGCGAAAACAGCCTCTTCCTGCCCGGCTTTCCTTTGCCCTCTTCCATCCAGGTCACCGCCGACGACTCGACCGTTGCCGACGCCGAGATCGTCGTCTCCGTCATCCCCTCCGAGTTTCTGCGCCCAACATTCGCCCGTCTCCGCCCTTTTATGCACGATGCCCAGATTGTCGTCTCCGCAACTAAGGGCGTTGAAGACCGCACCTTCCTGCGCATGACGGAAGTCATCGCCGACTGCCTTGGGGAATCGGAAGCGAAGGCTGCCGTCCCTGAACACATCCCCCGCACAAATCCCGACATAAATCTTGAAGTTTTCGTGGAGTCGGGAGTCCCTGAGGTCAGCTCTTCGGGATTCGCGCCTGCGCCTCGGTCTGCGAACGAAATCGTTCTACCCATCGGTGCCTTCTCTGGCCCCAGCTTCGCCCTTGAAGTAGCCCAGGGGCAGCCCACCGCCGTGACCATTGCGTTTGAAGATCCCGAAATTGCCTCCCGCATCCAAAGCGAGTTTTCCTCCGAGACCCTCCGCTTGTACACGTCTACCGATGTCATTGGCGTCGAGCTCGGCGGAGCGCTCAAGAACGTCATCGCCATCGCAGCCGGCGTGGCTGCCGGTGTCGGCCTCGGCTATAACTCCGCCGCCGCCCTTATGACCCGCGGCATCGCAGAAATCACCCGCCTCGCCGTAGCTTGCGGAGGCCGCCGCGAAACCCTCGCCGGCCTCTCCGGCGTCGGCGACCTGGTACTTACCTGCACAGGCTCACTGAGCCGCAACCGGACAGTCGGCCACGCGCTCGGCCAGGGACGCAAGCTGCCTGAAATTCTCGCCTCGCTCGGCGGCAAAGTCGCTGAAGGCGTCCTCACCACCCGCGCCGCCCTCGGCCTCGCACGCCAGCACAATATTGAAATGCCCATCACCGAGCAGATGGAGCAAATCCTCGACGAAGGCAAAGACCCCCGCGAAGCCATAAAAGATCTCATGCTTCGCCCCGGAAAAGACGAACACTAGCGTCCTTTTTCCACCCCGCATCCTCATTCTTTTCGCCAGCCTGAGCAGTTTTGGACAGTAATCCCGACAACGCCCTCTGATACTCCTTTCAGACTCTTTGCGTCAGGGCCGTGCCTCAATGCGGCCTGCGCGAACACCCTACGGGCAGGAGAAGCGAATGCCATTTCATCTGACGAATCCACAACTCCTCATTGGCGCCATTGCTCTGGTCTTTGTCGCCCTACTTGCCGTCGCCGCGTATCTTGATTTCCGCAGAAAGAGAACGCCGCCGTTTCTCAATTACTTCGACACGGCGTTCGATCAGGATCAGTTTGACCGCGACCATTCCAGGCAAGGCTCCTTCCTCGATCCGGATGCATGGCACAATCACAATCAGACTCGCATGCAAGTCCACGAAGTTCGTGACACCACCACGCAACACAGAAGCTAGCAGCAATCCGGAGTTCATTCGACCACTGAGCAATTCGGGTCAGCAACCAACAGCAGCCCCGATCCATACTCCTTGCAATCGCGCCGTTGCGCCGGCAACGGCAGAAATTCGATGCACAGGAGATCGCCATGCAGTTTCAATTCAACGGGGTTTTCTATCACCTCACATACACCCAGATCACCATCGCCGTAGTTCTACTCGTCGTCCTGGTTATGGTTGTCGTTGCTTTATACATGCAGCACCGCAAAACCAGGACCCTCGCACTGCGTAATCGCTTCGGATCGGAGTACGACCGCGAGGTCAAGATGCACCCCTCCGCGCGTCAAGCCGAAGCTAAACTGGCCAGCCGCACCAACCGCGTCGAAACGCTCAAACTCCGCGACCTCGCCGCAACCGAGCACGAGCGCTTCGTCACCGAATGGCGTACAGTGCAGGCCCGCTTCGTCGACCATCCCAAGGCCGCGGTTATTGAAGCCGACGAACTCATCAATTCCCTCCTTGAAGCCCGCGGATATCCCCAGGCCGGCTTTGAACAGCGTGCCAGCGATGTCTCCGTCACCTATCCCAGGGTCATGGAAGACTACCGCGTCGCCCACGCCATCGCGATGCGGCCCGGCGATAAAGAAGCCACCACCGAAGAGCTCAGAACCGCGATGATCCAATACCGCTCCATCTTCGATGAACTCGTCCAGTCGAAGTTGTCCCCTCGGGCAGTAGCAGCTGACTAAGGCATTTTCAGGGATCGTGCAAGGTTTGGGTACCCCACCGTCGCCGCAGGAAACAAAGATGCGGCGAGGGTGGGATAGCACGATGCCCACGCTTGAGAAATAGTGAAAATGCTTTAACCGCAAGTCTGCGCCGCCAAGGGCTCTACCCAACTGGAAGTCCCGGAAGGTCGCAAAATGAAATCGCTCAGGAACATTCTTGATCCAGCCCGCAAGCTGGGATTTTCCGCAGCGCTGCTGGCAGGCACTTTGACGATCGGAACCGCACCTGCCTTCTCCGCCAGCCCAAGTTCCGAAACCATTCAGGCCACCGTCGTCGAGAACGGCAACTTCGTCAACGTAACGCTTGTCATTGACTCCTACTCCTCGCCGGCCGACCTGCAGATTCTGTCACAGGCATTTCAAGATGGTAAGGATCGGGGATTGGTGGCCGCACTTGCCAAAGTCAAACCCGTAGGGCGCTGCTCGATTGCAGGAGCCGACGGTTTTGAAGTTGCCTTCATCCAGATGGTCGCAACGCCAACCGGGCGGCAGATCACCTTCATTGCCAATCGCCCGCTGCAAGCCGGTGAAGACAGCGCAAACGCGCCAAACCCATCCTTCGATCTGGCGGTGGGCCAATTCAATCTGAACGACGCTGACCCGGCCAAAAGCACAGGATTTCTCTACCCGGCAAGCAAGCTCGCTGTCGATGACCAGGGACAGCCTCACTATGACTTGGCCGGTAACCCCCTGTTGCTAGTCAACGTTATCGAGACCAGGCAACCCTCCAGCGGCGACATGGCCCTGGCCCCATCCAAATAATCCGAGCCACAATGCCCGGTGCCCCCGCCCTGCCACGGCCATTCGAAGCCATCGAAGCCCACAGGGGTACGCCCCGGAAATATCCTCCGGCAGTGCCGGAGGCTTTATGATTGG
>PKXI01000363.1:27240-28087 GCA_003133425.1 Acidobacteriaceae bacterium | reverse complement strand
CTTCTATCTACAACTGTAGTATATGGACCTGTCTGGGACTGGCCCTGCTGTTTGCCGATTTCGCGATCCAGTGGCAGGACATCCGGCCGGCGCGCCAGGTAGCTTCGAAGACGGTGCCGATTTCCGTTTCGCGAGAAGAATCACCGGCCTGATCTGAATAGACCTATTGCACCTTGCCTGCTGCGTTCTCCAGTACAACGTTGGAAGCGACGGCCGTATCAGGTGTGGCGGGCTGATGCGAGCAGAAGCCGATGCCGANNCCGAACTGGTGCATGGGCTCACCTTGCAGGCTGAGGAAGATGGCGAAGGAGTCGCCGTGCTTCTCGATTCCGACGCGTTTGGCATGGACGCCGGCGAGAAGGCCACTGAATCGATACTGGAGATCCTTCATGAGGACGGCCTTGTCCGAGCGGAAGGCGAGATGGATCATGCCTGCGCCGTGCTCGCCGAGCATGGCTTNNNNAGCCGGCGGAGTTGATGGTGTACTGCCCGGTAGCGGCATCGTACGAAGCGCTGCCGGGCACCAATGGTCCGCCAATGTCGGACTGGCCGTCGAAGACGCCGATGGGCGTATCGAAGTTAACGCTGGGGCGATGAAAGTCCGCGGGCGGCGGTACCTGAACGTGGGTCGGGGAGCTGGGCAGAGCCCAATCCGGCACTTGAGGCGGCGCGGCGGGGGCCTGCGCGGGCAACATATGCGGGGCGGTGCAGAGGGCGACGATGAGTAGCAGGCTTCGGCGGGCGAATTTGAGGGCGTGCAAAACGGCGTGGATTTCCATAGCAAGGAACTTTAACAGGGATTGAGCGGATTGGGTGCGGTGGATTCTTTAGAGCGCTTTCGGCCGGG
>PKXI01000363.1:0-27191 GCA_003133425.1 Acidobacteriaceae bacterium | reverse complement strand
AAGTTGTGTTAACACTCAACTCGAAAATGCTGTAAAAGGATGCAGGTATGTTGAGAGATCGCTTAGGCGCTTGCGGGGCGGGGCTTGCGTGGGGCGCGGCCGGCACCGGGCACGGCCTCGGGCTGGGGAACCTTGGGGGCGGGAGCCATGGCGGGATCCCAGTAAAGAATGCGGCCGCAACTGTCGCAGGTGAGCACCTGGCCCTCGCGGAGCTGGTTCCACATCTGGGGGCGAACGCCCATGCGGCAGCCGATGCACTGCTGATTGTCGACGCGGGCCACGCCGGTGCCTCGGGAATTGAAGATGCGGTCGAAGCGGGTGAGCCACTCGGGCTCGATGAGAGGCCGGAGAACTTCGCGCTCGGCGTTGAGTGTGTTGACCTGAGCGGCGAACTCATGTTGACGTTGGTTGACGCGGGTGCGGGTCTTTTCCAGAGCGCCGGACATGACTTCCACCTGGACACGGGCCTGTGCCAGTGCGGGCTCCAGGGCCTCGGTGCGTTCCAGGCTGGTGAACTCCTCGTTTTCGAGCCGGTCGGCTTCGTCGGTTTCAAAGCGAATCTCGTGCTCGATGGCTGCGGCCTGCTCCGGGGTCTTCACGGAGTCGAGCTGGGTGCGGAAGCGGGTGGTCTTCTGGCGGTGGCCGGCGATCTCGCGTTCGAGGCGAGTGCGGAGCGATTCCTCGCGGCTGAGCGCGGCGGAGGCCTCCTCAGCTTGACGCTGAGCGGCAGTCAGGGCAGCTTGCGCCTGGGCGAGCTCGGCGGGCAGGGCGCGTGTCTCCTGGATGACGCGGGCCCGGTCCAATTCGACAGCTTGCAGCTTTACGAGGTTTTCAATCAGCTCTTGCATCCGTGCCAAGAAGGATACGGCATTGGGGCACTGTTCAGAAAATGCGGGTGGGACGGCGGGCGGTGGGATTATCGCATCCCACCCATGTGCGAGGAAAAACGCGCAAGAGTGGGGCGCGAATTTTTTGTGGGAAAGGGAAGACTTTCGGTGGAGTCCATCCAGTGAGGGTGGACCTGCAAGAATAGACGTCAAACAAAAGGTGGGTGTAGGGAAATGCAAGCAGGATTCTGGCGCAGGCACCGATGGCTGAAGTGGGTCGGCGGCGGATTGTTGGTGGCGTTTGCAGTGCTGACCGGCGCTGTGCTGACGCTGGCGCACCGGGCCGAGCCGATCGTGCGCGCCTACATTGTGCAGGGGCTGCAAGACCACTTTCACGCGCGCGTCGAGCTCGACAGCTTTCACCTGACGCTTCGAAATGGATTGTGGGCCGAAGGCAACGGACTGCGCATCTGGCCGCCGGCGGAGGTGGAGGGGGTCAGGGTACCAGGTTCTACCGGCCCACCGACTCCGCTGATACGGCTCGACGAGTTCCGGTTTCATGCACCGCTGGACTACAAGTCGGGGCAGGCGATTCGCATTTCGGTGGTGCAACTGAAGGGGCTGGACGTGGACATGCCACCGCGGCCGCACTTTGACCACGGTGCGGAGGGGGCAAAGAAAACTTCCGCCGTTCCTGCAACCGGAGGCGCGAGGCTGCTGCGTTTTCAGGTGGACAGTCTGGAATGCAACGGGGCGCACCTGACGGTGGAGACGAGCAAGCCGGGAAAGCTGCCGCTGGAGTTTGCCATTGCACACCTGACGCTGACGGGAATCCGTGCCGGGGGGCCGATGAACTTCGACGCGGAACTTACCAATCCCAGGCCGGTGGGGACTATTTACACCAAAGGCAGTTTAGGGCCGTGGCTGGTGGCGGACCCTGGGGAAAGCCCGATTGTGGGCGACTATCGGTTTGATCACGCGGACCTTAGCGGATTCAAGGGGATCGCGGGGATTTTGAACTCGACCGGGCACTACCAGGGCACACTGCGCGACATGGTGGTGGATGGAGAGACGGATACGCAGGATTTCCAACTGACCCACTTTGGCAGCACGCTGCCCCTGCACACGAAGTTTCATGCGTATGTGGACGGGACCAACGGGGACACGCAGCTGGAGCCTGTGGAGGCGACCCTGGGACACTCACACTTCTGGACGCGCGGACAGATCATGCGCGTGGCTGCGGTGGCGGTCGGGAAGAGCGGGCTGCGCCCTGCCGGGCACGAGATTGCGTTGACAATCAACGTGGACCGGGGACGGATTGAGGATTTTCTACGGCTTGCGAGCCGCTCAAGAACTCCATTGCTCACTGGTGCGTTGACGATGAAGGCAGGGCTGGAAATTCCGCCAGGGCCCGTTCCAGTTCACGAACGTCTAAAGCTCACAGGCACATTTGCGCTGGACGATGTGCAGTTTGCGAGCGCGAAGATACAAGATCGGATTCGGGAGCTGAGCGCGCGCGGTCAGGGACGGCCGAAGGAAGCGAAGGCAACCGGAGAAGATGAGGTTCGCTCGACGATGAAGGGGAGTTTCCTGATGGCGAGCGGGTTGGTCACGCTGCCGGAGTTGGAGTACACGGTGCCAGGAGCGGTAATTGATCTAAAGGGTACATATGGCATTGAGGGTGGGCTGCTGAACTTTGCGGGAACTGCGAAGATGCAGGCGACGGTATCGGCGATGGTGGGTGGTTGGAAGGGATTGCTGCTGAAGCCCGTAGACCGCTATTTCCAGAAGGACGGAGCTGGGACAGAAGTTCCAATTCATATCAATGGCACGCGCGCGAATCCGCAGTTCGGGATCGATTTTGACCGGATGAAGGGAAAGCCGGCGCAACGGCCGGACCAGCCTCAGTGAGAGGTTGGGGTTTGTGGTACTCCACGCTAGTGTGTTGCCGAAAGTTAGCCGGGTCTATCAAGGCATCTGCAAATGCCATAAGAGTTCAAATGCAGGTCCTTCGACTCCGCTCCACCCCATCGAGCAAAAATCGCTCGCCGGGGACCCCGGTCCGCTGAAAGGCGCTTCGCTCAGGATGACCGATTCGAGGTGCAGGTGGGGCATCCACAGCTCAATCGAAGGGGGGCGCCCGACGTGATGATTTGGCTTGAGTTGCACTGCCCCGAAATTACGAGCGGCAGAAACAAAGCGAGGAAACGGTAATGCGTACGGCGAATCACAATGCACTGAAGATTGAGCGCTGCGCTCTGGCCCTGATTTTGGGGACCGCGGCGCTGACTGCAGGAGGACAAACCGCAGCTGTGAAACCGGCTCCCAGCATAACAACTCACTCGGCGGAACGAGACTGGTGGAAGAATGCCGTCATCTATGAGATTTACCCACGCAGCTTTCAAGATACAAACGGGGACGGACTCGGCGATCTGAACGGAATCACCGAGCGGCTGGATTACCTCGAGGAGCTGGGTGTGGACGCGATCTGGCTGACGCCGGTGTATCCGTCGCCACAGGTGGATTTTGGTTACGACATCTCGGACTACATGAATATCGATCCGCAGTACGGCACGCTCGCGGACTTCGACCGTCTGGTGGCGGAGGCAAGCAAGCGTCACATTCGGGTGCTGATGGACATGGTGATGAACCACAGCTCGGACCAGCACGAGTGGTTTCTCCGGTCGCGCTCGTCGAAGGACAACCCCTACAGGGATTGGTATATGTGGAACGACGGCAAGGTCGATCCGGCCAATCACCCCAAGGACGAAGACCTGTNNCAGCAGCCGGACCTGAACTGGCACAACCCCAAGGTTCATGAGGCATTCGAGGACATCGTTGGCTTCTGGCTGAAGCGCGGAGTGGGCGGATTCCGGTTCGATGCGATCACGACACTCTTTGAAGACCCGAGCATGGCCGACGAAGGCGTGGTGCGGGACAAGAAAGGGAAAGTGATCATCAACGCCTACGGGGACCCGCAACTGGACAATTCGAAGACCGACAACCAGCCGGGACTGCATCCGGTGATGCAGGAGATGCGGGCGACCACGGACAAGTTTAATACGATCGCGTTTCCGGGAACCCGGGTGCTGATCGGCGAGACGTACCTGCCTAACGTTGAAGAGCTGGCCAAGATGTACGGGCCACTGGGGAAGCCGGAGTTTCATCTGCCGATGGATACGCAGGTGGCGTTCATCAACAAGCTGGACGTGGCGCAATTCCGCTCGAAGCTGGTGGATGCGGAGACGCACCTGAGCGCGCACGTTCCGCTGCTGCTGTTTGACAACCACGACAACCCGCGTATCGATGCACGTTATGGCGATGGCATGCACGATGTGGACATTCAGCGAGTCCTTTCCACGATCNNGCGCTACTGCGACGGGGTCCACGACGAGGACATCCAGCGGGTACTGGCGACGATTCTGTTCGCGAGCCGCGGGGCGGCGCTGTTCTATTACGGCGACGAGATCGGGATGAAGACCACGCCACCCAAGCGCAAGCAGGACGTGAAAGATCCGATTGGCATTACCGGCTGGCCGAAGGAGAAGGGACGCGACGGCGAGCGCACACCGATGCAGTGGGACGCGAGCACGAACGCGGGCTTTACCCAGGGCACACCGTGGCTGCCGGTGCCGCCGAGCGCGGCGACCATCAACGTGGCTACGCAGAAGAACGATCCTACTTCGCTGTTTGCGTGGTACCAGAGCCTCATCAAGCTGAAGAAGACCGTGCCGGCATTTGAGAACGGCGCCAACATCATGCTGGACACCGAGAACCACAAGGTGCTGAGCTGGATGCGACAGGCGCACGGTGCGTCCCAGGTGGTGGTGAGTGTCAACTTCACTGCCGACCCGCAGACGGTGGACCTGGCAATCGGCGGTGCGGGCGTGAAGCCTCACCAGGTAAAGACGCTGCTAAAGACGCCAGGGGCGGCGGACCCAGCGACGCTGGGAGCCATCGAACTGGGACCTTTCGGGGTTTATATCGGAGAAGTGCAATAGAGTTCGCACGCTGAGCCTGCAACCACACGTTCTAAAGATCGTCTATCTATCCAGCCGGAGTTCTGCGCCCGGTTTCCCCACGATACGGGCATCTTGATTCAGAACAGAGGGCAGGCCTGAGCGGACTTAAAGCAAATCTGAAACGAGAACCGAGAGGTTCCCGTATGCGCGTGGTGCAATCCGGCCTAATCCTGACTCTTGCGCTGTTTGGGCCTGGGCTCCGCGTGAGGGGTCAGGATGGCGCATCGGCAGGCGTGCCGCAAGTCCAGGAGAAAACCGCGGAACAAACCGTAGAACCCCTTGCCGATGAAGTCTCGCCAGCGACCATCCACGGTGTGGTTGAGAGCAAGGACGGAGAGGTATACGAGGGCGTGCGTGTTGCGCTGACGTCAGCCGGCTCCGGCGCTCCGCTGTCCAGAACGCAGACCACCGGCAGCGACGGCGCTTTCAATTTCGCCGACGTTAATCCGGGGGCTTTCAAACTCACGATCTCCTCGAATGGATTCGCAACCCAGACACTCTCCGGCACTCTGCGCCCCGGCGAGAATTACGACACGCAAACCATCGTGCTGCTGGTGACAACAGCTACCAGCGAGGTGCAGGTGACAGCTTCGCAACAAGACATTGCCGTGGAACAGTTCCACGAAGAGACGCAACAGCGCGTGCTGGGCATCGTTCCAAATTTCTATGTCACCTACGCGCCCAACGCGCCCCCGCTGACCACTCGGCAAAAATATGTTCTTGCATGGAAGTCGTCAATCGATCCTGTTGCATGGGTGGCTGCCGCAGGCTTCGCGGGCATTGAGCAGGCTGAGAACTCATTCAGCGGTTACGGGCAGGGAGCGCAGGGCTATGCCAAACGCTTTGGCGCGAATTATGCCGACGCCTTTATCAGCACCATGATCGGCGGCGCAATACTGCCCGCGGCTTTCAAGCAGGACCCCCGCTACTTTTACAAAGGCACCGGGACGACTCGCTCGCGCATACTCTACGCTGTTGCGAATGCGGTTATTTGCAAGGGCGACAACGGGCATTGGCAGTTCGATTACTCGGGAATCCTGGGCAGCCTTGCCGCGGGTGGAATCGCGAATCTTTACTATCCGGCAAAGAACCGCGACGGAGTGGCACTGACCATTGAAGAGTCCGGGCTGGGCATTGCCTCAAGCGCAATTGGGAATCTGTTTCAGGAATTCGTGGTACGGAGATTGACGCCCAAGGTGCCGCATTACGGGGAGTTGAATCAGTAGTTCCTGGCGGGCCGACGTTGTGCTAGAGATCCGGCAAATAAATANNTTTATTTGCCGAAGCAATAGTGCGCTTTCGGCCGGGGTGTTTACAGTTGCGATGGATGTCAGTGGTTTCCCACCCTTTGTGCAAAGAACGCACAAAGGATGGGGCACCCGAAGTTGTGTTAACACTCAACTCGAAAATGCTGTAGCGCAATTGCCTCGCATCCCCCCTTTGCCATGAGATCCGAGGCGTGGCAAGAGTGGGACACCCACACTACAGCAATGAAATCACTTTAATCGAGCGACGACGCAGACGTGTGTCTACTGGGCCGCTGCCGGTCCGCGCCCAATGACTTCACCCGCAAGAATCATGAGGGCTCCCACGATCCACAGGACGTGGCCCACCAGCGGAACCAGGGGCATAAGCGCGAAATAGATCCAGGTGGCAACCATGAACGCGACTACAGCCGTGGCCACAATGCGGCGCGGCCACACGAGGTTGCGACCGATGAGAAGCACCAGGTAGAGCAGAATGAGCGGATTGATCCAGCCGCTCAAAATGGCGAGGAAATCCTTGGAGTGCCAGACGTCGCGGCTGAAAGTGTTGATTAACGTCACCCAGGCGCAGAACCATCCCTTGTAGATATCAGGAGTGCGTGTTCCCATTGTGGCCGGTTCCCTGCACGCGGGCAGGAAGAACGCCGCAACATAAATGCAGAATCCCAGGAAGCGCGCCACCGGAATTACGCGTGAGGCGGATGCGGAACGTTCGCTCAGCGACATGGTTGGCTCCTCGTCCGGTTGATTCGTCGATCCTTGCGAACCGCGGCAAAACAACGCCAGACATAAAAAGCCTGAATAGCCGGAACGAGCCATGATAACCGAATCGTGCTGGCGCTGCTTTGACTACCTGCCCTGTTAATTTGTTGCGCTGTTAACCATCCGCCCCCTTCGATCGTTGTATGAGCAGAAGAGGCATTTGAGGCTTCTTTCAGCAAGTTTGAACGAGGGGGGAGACTGAAATGCACAAACGTAATCAGATTCTGGCGTGGGCCTTTTGCGCAATTGCCGGGCCGGTATTTCTAGTTGCTGGGCAAGGGGCGACTTCTGCGGCCGCGCAGACTGGGCCCGCGGCAAAGACGCAACCGGTGGCCGCCGCGCCCATCAGCGACCAGGAACTGGCCGCCACGCAAGAACAACTCATGCAACTGCTTCGGACAAGCCCAACGCTCACGCAGGTTGTGGCACGCGATCCGTCGCTGCTGTCCGATCAGGAGTACGTGAGCCGCAACAATCCGCAGCTGGCGCAGTTCCTCGTTGCTCATCCGGAGGTTGCACGCAATCCCGAGTACTACCTGTTTACGCACCTTGAGTCGAAAGGTGGACGCCGCGACCAGGCGCTCGAGCGGGCGGTTTGGCCGGACATGTCTCAATCGCAGAGCGTGCCCTTCAATCCGAACTTGAATGATGTTGTCGGGGATATTTCGGGCGTGACAGCGTTTGCCTGCTTTCTGGTGGCGCTTGTCTGGCTGATCCGTCAGTTCCTTGAGAATCGCCGCTGGTCACGCATCTTCAAGCTGCAAAGCGAGGTGCACGGAAGGCTGATTGAAAAGTTCAGCTCGACCCAGGAAATTGCGGCTTATATGGGCACTGAGGCAGGCAGGCGCTTCCTTGAGGCGGCGCCGATTCCGGTAGGCATTGAGCCGGAGCAGCGGATGCCGAACGCTGTGGCGCGAGTGCTGTGGCCGTTGCAGATCGGCGTGGTGCTGGTGCTGCTAGGCGTTGGATTGCTCTTCCTCAGGCATGCCGGACCGGATATGGATGTTCCCATGCTTGTACTGGGGACAGTGGTGCTGATGCCCGGAATTGGATTTATCCTGTCCGCAGGGATTACGTGGGTGTTGGCTGGGCGCCTGGGGCTGATTCCCGATAACCCATCGGCGGCAAACGGGCCGCGGGACAGGCAGTGAGCCGGCGAGGACCCGGCGGTGGCGAGGAAACGAATGTCCTGGGAATCCGTCATTCCGAACGTCTTCGTCCGCGACGCGCATCTGGACGCGTCGCGAGCGGCCGTGCCGCCCATGGATGATGAGGCGTTCGCGGGTTTTTACGACCGTTCGGCGCGCTCGCTGTGGGCGTACCTTGCGCGAACCTCGGGAGATCCGGCGCTGGCCGAAGACCTGATGCAGGAGAGTTACGTACGCTTCCTGTGCGCGACCTTGCGCGAACAAGGCGAGGTTGCGGCGCGGCGCTACCTGTTCCGGATCGCGACCAACCTGTTGCGCGATCATTGGCGGCGTCCGCGGACGACACCGATTGAAGACGTCCCTGAGAACTTCTTTGCGCGGTGCGGCGATGCAGCTCAAGCCGAATCGCAGATGATGCTGGGGCCGGCACTGGCGCAGATGCGTCCCAGGGACCGCCAACTGCTTTGGCTGGCTCACGCGGAAGGCTACTCCCACAACGAGATTGCCGAGGTCACGGGCCTGGGCAGCGCGAGCATCCGATTGTTGCTGTTCAGGGCGCGGCGCAAGATTGCGCGGCTGCTTGGTGAAGAACAACGCGGGAGGGCGCTATGATGATGCGACCCTGCCCACGCGAGAAGGAAGTGAAGGAACTGGTGGAGCGCGGCCATTGGCCAGTTGCCGCGGAGACTGCGCCGGAGCTGCGCGCGCATGTCAACGACTGCCGCTCCTGCGGCGAACTGGTGTTGGTGACTTCGGCATTCCAGAAGGCGCGCGCCGAGGCTGCCGCCGCCGCGAAGATAGGTTCTCCGGGCGTGCTGTGGTGGCGGGCGCAACTGCGCCGGCGCAATGAAGCAGTGGAGCGCATCGGCAGGCCGATATTGGGCGCGCAGATCTTTGCGCTGGCAGTAAATCTGCTGCTCGCGGTTGTATTCGTTGTATGGCAGGCGCGCCATGGCTTTGCGTGGCTCTCCTGGCTCGAGCAGCTTCCGCAGAATGCGACGCTGCATCTCGACTCCCAGTGGTTCGACACGCTCTGGCCTTTCGCCCTCTTCGGTTCCGGCTGGAATTCGTTGCTGACTCCGATGGTGCTGATTCCCGCCGCTGCAACACTTGCGCTACTGGGCGGGGTGGTTGTGTACCTGGCGTCGGAAAAGCAATAAGAACGCTACGCCTTCGCACTATTCTCAAGCTGCCGCACCTCCCTGTACAGCCTGCAGATGCCCCCTGTCTGGTATATTGACTCGACGTCATTTTTGACCGTTTTTCGTTAACGTTTACGAAAAACGGAGTTGGCTGCGCGTCGATCGCGAGAAACAGGGAGGAATCATGGATTGGAATGAGAGTACGAGACGGTCGTTCCTGAAGCAGTTTGGCGCAGCGGGAGCAATGGCGCTGGCAGCCACAAAGTCAGAAGGATTGGGATTGCCGAGCCCCAGCGGTCAGGCTGCAAGTTCGGCCGCCGACCAGAAGCAGGCAGCTACGCGCGAAGAGCGCATGAAGTGGTGGCATGAAGCCAAGTTCGGCATGTTCATTCATTGGGGGCTTTATAGCGTGATCGGGCAGCACGAGTGGGCCAAGGAATACGAAGGCATTCCGATTCCGCAGTACGAGATTCTGGCTAAGCATTTCCATCCCAAGCCGAATGCAGCGCGCGACTGGGCACGGCTGGCAAAGCGTGCCGGGCAAAAATACATGGTGATGACCACCAAGCATCACGAGGGATTCTGCCACTGGGACTCGAAGCTGACCGACTACAACGCCGTGAAGCAAGGCCCGGGGCGCGACCTCGTGAAGGAGTACGTTGAGGCTGCGCGGGCCGAGGGGCTGCGCGTGGGCTTCTACTACTCGCTGATGGACTGGCACCATCCCGACGGCGCCAAGTGCAAGACAGATGAAGATGCGCGCAAGCGGTTCGTCGAGTACACGCACGGGCTGATCCGCGAGCTGCTCACCAACTACGGAAAAATCGACGTACTGTGGTACGACGTTTCGTGGCCGCTGACTGCGGAAGGATGGGAGTCAGAGCGGATGAACGAGATGGTCTTTGAGCTGCACCCCGAAATCATCGTGAACAACCGCAACGGTCTGCAAGGCGATTTCTCGACGCCGGAGCAGCACATCCAGGCCTCGGAAGAGGGACGCGCCTGGGAGACCTGCATGACCCTGAACGACAGCTGGGGATTCAATCGCTACGACGATGCGTGGAAGACGCCGAAGGTGATTGTGGACAACCTGGCTACGTGCGCGCGCGGTGGCGGCAATTACCTGTTGAACATCGGGCCGGAGCCGGATGGCTCGATTCCGCCTGACACGCTGGCCGTGCTGGAGTCGGTGGGCAAGTGGATGGACACCAACGGCAAGGCCATCTACGGCACGGACCGCGGGCAACTGGGCGCTAACGTAAGCGGGAATTTTACGCGCCGCGGCAACACGCTCTATCTTCATCAGCACTTCTGGCCCGGACACACGCCGGCGGCGGAGTGGCTTACCTTCTATCAGCCGGAAGCAGTCATCGCAATCGGCGGGTTAAAGCCGAAGGTATTGTCTGCGCGGCTGCTCAAGACGGGGCAGAAGGTCGAGTTCACGCAGGATGAGTTCACGCTGCGGCTGACGGGGTTGCCGCTGAAGGCGCCCGATCAACCGGCAACGGTGATTGAGATTGAGTGCGACGGAGAGCCGACGGTCGATCACGGGTCGATGCGTCCGCTATGGCCGCGCTTCAAGGCGGACATCAGCATTTAACTCGGAAATAACAGAATGAGATGGGTCTCCCACCCTTTGTGCAAAGAACGCACAAAGGATGGGGCACCCAGATTTTTGTTGCGGGCTTATGCGTAGGCAGGCACCGCGCGCGCATATGTGTACGGGCCGTCGGGCACCAGGACGACATGCGCGCCGGTTGGAAGGCCGTGCAGCAGGGCGGCAACGGCTTGATCGAGATCGGTAAAAGTTTGCGCGCCAAGGCAGCCGAGTTGCGCCTTCGATACGCCCGGCGTGTAGAAGAACAGTTCTTGATTCACGCCAACCAGCGCCAACTTTTCCAACTGCCACTGATCCACTTCAACTGGGGTCTCTCGAATCTCATCGAGAAAATTCTGAAATCCTGTGAGCGTGCGCATGCGGTGAGCGAATTCAGGGGAGCCCATCCCCTCCCCGCACTCGCCCAGGACGAGAATTCTTCCGCCCGGCTTGGCGATGTGCTGCGCGGCGGTGATTCCCTTGACGGTCTGGTAGAAGGTCAGGTCCAGCGGATATCCGGCGGCGCTGGTGATCACCGCATCTGCGGGCTCGGACAATGTCTCGAGTGAGGTGTTCTCAAGAAACTCGACTGCTGCCGCGTGAGCCTTGACCGGATCGCCCGCAAAGACTCCTGAGATCTCGCGTTCCTGCGTCAGCGTTACGTCCAGAATAAAGTCGTGGCTGGCCATGCGCGCAATCTCAAGCAACTCGGCATGCAGCGGATTGTCGACGATCGATCCCTCGGTAGCGAGCGGCTCGCGCATGAAGCGTGGCGAGTGAATCACCTTGATGGTTTCCTGGGCGGCCAGGCCCGGAGCTACCAGTTTGCGGCCACCGGAAAAGCCCAGCATCAGGTGCTGTTCGACGAAGCCAAGCGTGATGTGAAGATCGGCAGCCATGAAACGCTCGTCGATATAAACCGGAGTTCCGCGCTTGGTTGCGCCCACCGAGCGATGCCCTGCAAAATCGCGCGCATCATGACTGACGACGCGATATTTCCGTGCGATCTCGGGGCCAACGATGAGGTCGATCTCTTTTGCCGTTGCTCCGCGATGCAAGCCAGTAGCAACAAGAATCGTGACGCCTTCGACGGGAATTCCAGCGGCGTGAAGGCGCGCGAGCAGCGGCGGTAGCGTTACCGGGTTCGGTGCGGGTCGCGTGATGTCGCAAACGGAGATGGCGGCGGATCGCCTGCCCGTGGCGAGTACTGCGAGCGGATCACAGCCGATGGGGTGATCGAGCGCGGCGGCCAAAGCTGTTGCCACATCACCAAGCGGCGCGGCAGTGTGGCTTCGCACCACCCGGCAATCAAAGCCATCCGGAACCGAAACCGCGATACCGTCTTTGCCGAAGGAGAACCTTGTTTTCATGTGTGGTCGATTCCGGCCGCGCTGCTTTCCCTCGGCTTTATCCTCACTGTCTATTCTAATTTGTCTGGTGATGCACGACGCGGCTCCAGATGGGTGTGCATCACGGCTTTCGGCTTTGTGCCATACTACGGCCAGATTCCAATCATCTTTAAGTGGCTGAGACAAAGCACAGTTTCAGGAAGGAATGCGCACGCGATGACCGGCCGTGAACGAATTCTTGCGGTGCTGAACTGGGAGAAGGCGGACCATCTTGCCAATATGCCGATCACGATGATGTTTGCCGCGGACGTGCTGGGCGTGAAGTATGGCCAGTATGCCCGCGACCACAAAGTCATGGTCGACGCGCAGATCAAGACGGCGGAAATGTTCGGCTTCGACTATGTGTCGACTATCTCCGATCCTGCGCGCGAGGCTGCCGATGCGGGCGCAAAGGTCCGGTGGTACGACGACCAGCCACCAGCCATCATCGAAGAAGAGGCGCTGTTTGCGGACAAGTCGGCACTGGGTCGCACAAAGCCGGAGCCGCTTTCGGGCGGACGCATGGAAGATCGCATTCGCGGCATCGAGCTGTTGCGGCAGCGCGCAGGAGACGAGCTGTTTGTCGAGGGATGGGTGGAGGGTCCGTGTGCGGAAGCTGCCGACCTGCGCGGCATCAATCGCCTGATGCTGGACTTCGGCGACGATCCGGAGTTTGTGCATGAGCTCTTCGGCTTCACGGTGGAGACGGCAATTCGTTTTGCCGATGAGCAGATCAAGGCCGGGGCTGACATTATCGGCATTGGCGACGCGGCCGCGTCCCTGGTGGGGCCGCGCATTTACAAGGAGTTTGTTTTGCCGTGGGAGAAGAAGCTGGTGGATGCGATTCACTCAATGGGCGGACGAGTGCGGTTGCACATCTGCGGAAATACGCGGCGGATTGTCGACGGTATGGGCACACTGGGTTGCGCGATGGTCGACATTGATTTTCCCGTGCCGATGGAAGAGGCGCGCGCGAAGACGGGACCACGGCAAACGCTGGCAGGGAATCTGAATCCAGTAAGAGATTTGCGTGACGGCACGCCGGAGACGATTGCGCAGGCTCTCGCAACATTGCAGCAACAGGCCGGCGCGCCGTGGATAGTGGCCGCTGGTTGCGAGATCGTGCGCGATACGCCGCATGAAAATGTGCGGGCTCTGGTGCGGTTCGCTCAGACACACGCCGCGGCGAACGCTATCGCCTGAATCGAGCGCCTCGCGAGTTCAGTCATCGGTGGCAGGCGGTTTCTTCAGGGTTGTACCGGCGGAGACAATCGCGTCGGCGATGCGTGCCGCCTCAACGGCCGGAAAAACAGCATGAACGCGGACGATGGAAGCTCCGTGGAGAATGGCGGCGGTCATTGCGGCCAGGCTTGCGGTTTCGCGCGCCTCAACTGAAACCTCGCTGCCGTAGAGCGGCGCCAGCGTGCGGCCAAGGAACGATTTGCGGCTTACGCCGGCCAGCAGCGGGTGGCCCAGCGCAAGCAGTTCATCCTGGCGGGCCAGCAGAGCGTAGTTCTCGCCGAATCGTTTGCCGAATCCATAGCCGGGATCGAGGACGATTGCTTCACGCGGAATGCCTGCTGCAGCCGCTGCCGCCAGACTCGCTTCAAGTCCTGCGCGCACAGCGGCCATCAGCGCATCGGGCGCCAGTTGCGGCTGCGAGCGCCACTCCTCGGGACGGCCGCGCGTGTGCATCAGCACTACGCCCGCGCCGAACTCCGCGCAAACGGCTGCCATCTCCGCATCCCATGCAAAGCCGCTCACGTCGTTGATAATGGCAGCGCCGGCATGGAGGGCAGCGCGGGCCGTAGCGGCCTTGTAGGTGTCAACGGAGACAATCGTTTCCGGCCGTGCGCGGAGAATCCCTTCGAGCACCGGCAGCAGACGGGCCTGCTCTTCATCCGCGCTCACCGCAGGCGGATTTGCCGAGCCGTCAGCACCGCCGGCGCGCGAGCCGGGCCGCGTACTTTCTGCGCCAAGATCGATCAGGTCCGCGCCTTCGTCGAGCAGTTGCATTGCGTGGACCACGGCCGCTTCCGGAGCAAGGAAAAGGCCGCCGTCGCTGAAGGAGTCGGGCGTGATGTTGACCACGCCCATGACCAGCGTGCGCGTGCCGAGCGAAAGCGTGCGACTGCGCAGTTGCCAAGTCCCGTCATTTCTCCTGGAGACGATCATCCTGGTTTGCGCACCCTCGCTTGCCGCCGGTAAAAGTTCCAACGCCACGAAGTCCGGAACCTGCCGGCGTAACTTACCATTCAATGTTACGTCTGCCGGTATGTCGTGGAGCTCGCAGCGACGATCCACCGCACCGAGCACGCCTCCTGCTACACTCCGGGCATGACGATTTTGCGGCGAATTCTTGCTGTTGTTCTCAGTGGGATTCTGGCGGCTTCAAGTGGTCTGCCGGCGCAGCAGACGCGGCCGGCGCGACCGGCGTTGCGCCCAGCTCCAACAAAGGGGCCGCTGGGCGAACGCATTGATACAATTCTGGCCGATCCGGCGCTGAGCCATGCGCAGTTCGGCATCAGCGTGACCACGCTCGACGGCCAACCGCTCTACGGGCTCAACCAGGGGCGGCTGTTCATTCCAGCCTCGAACGTCAAGCTCACAACCACGGCCGCGGCCTTCGCACTGCTGCCGGTGGATACGCTCTCGTGGACCACCGCCGTTGTGGCCGGGGGCAATGTGGACTCTGGAGGCGCCCTGCACGGCGACTTGATCCTGCTCGGGACGGGCGATCCGACCATCAGCGCCCGGCATTACCCGTATCAGGAGCCGGGAGCGAACGCAGCCGCGGCCAACCCGGCGGCTGCCGCGGCAAATCCAGCCGACAACGAGACTGGGCCGCCCCCAAGCGCCATCGCTGCGCTTGATCTGCTGGCCGAGCAGGTGGAGCAGTCGGGCGTGCGCACCGTGGACGGCGACGTGGTGGGTGACGACAGCTTTTTTCTTGACGAGCCATTCGGTGCGGATTGGGGCTGGGACGACTTGCAGTGGGACTACGGGGCGCCGGTTACCGCGCTCAGCTTCAATGACAACTCCGCGAAGCTGACCATCCGCGCCGACGCATCCGCGCCGGGAGCGACCGTAGCGGATTGGGTGCCGGACGTGGAGTACTACGCATTGGACAACACGATGACACCCGCACCCACCGGAGAAGATGCGCATCCGGGCATCGAGCGCAGGCCTGGGGCCATGATGGTGCGCGCCTGGGGAACGGTTGGCAACAATGGGCTGCACGCGACGATGGCGATCGAGGACCCGGCTGTTTATATGGCAACGGCTTTCAAGGAAGCGCTGCGCAGGCGCGGAATCCTTGTATCGGGCACTGCGGTTTCACGGCACAAATACAACAACGGGACCGGTGACTTTGCCGGCGAACGCGCGCAGCCGCTGAAGCTAACCCGCTCCGATCTGGGCAGGGTGACGGCGCCATTGGCAAACCGCGCGGTGGTGGCCATGCACTTCTCCGTTCCGGTGATCCAGGACATTACGGTCACCAATAAGATCAGCCAGAACCTGCACGCGGAACTGCTGTTGCGCCTGCTGGGTAAAATTTTTGGCTCAGAGGGCAGTTTTGAACAAGGAACGCGCGTGGTGCGGCAGTTCATGGTGAATGCGGGCGTGGACGACGGAGACTTTTTCTTTTACGACGGCTCGGGGATGAGCCCTGACGACCGCATTACTCCGCGTGCCTTTACCAAGCTGCTTACCTACGCATCGCAGCAGCCGTGGGGCGCCGCGTGGCGCGAAACGCTGCCGGTGGCGGGCGTGGACGGCACCCTGGCTGGGCGGTTCAAAAACTCGCCGCTGAATGGGCATATGTGGGCCAAGACGGGGACGATGAACGAAGTGAACGCCCTCTCGGGCTATCTGAAAGCTGCCAGCGGCAAGACGCTGGCGTTTTCGATTCTGGTAAATGGGCACCGGCCGGATAGCGATGCCGAGGCCCAGGCTGTGGACCACATCGCGGACGCAATTGCGGCGGCGGATTAAGGCTGTATCATCAGAGGCAAATGCACGCCAATTCTTTTACTGCTCTTATGATCTGCGCGGCGGGCCTTGCCGCAGTTGGCCTGGCAGGCTGTCGTCCGTTGCCGCCGTCGAAACCTTCCTCGGAGTGGACGCCGAAAGAAGCCAGCGGGGCAGACGTATATCAGGCGAAGTGCGCCCGCTGCCATCACCCTAACGACACGCACCCGTTGAACGGGCCGGGACTGCAGGCGATCACCAAGGTCAAGGCCATGCCTTCCGGCGCGCCGCCCACGGACGAGCGGATGACCGCTGTGATTCTGCACGGGCGCGGAATGATGCCGTCGACATCGCTGACTGACGACCAACTGCAGGATCTGCTGGCTTATTTGCGCACGTTATGACAGACGAAACCAAGCCCGACATCACCACCAGGGAAGATGCCGGCGTCGAAAGCGGCGAGAAGCCCGAAGGCGTGCCTGCCGAGCTTCAGCGGCACAATTTGCTGCAACTGCCGGGATTGGCGGCCATCGGCATCTACCTTCTTTCGCTGGCGGGAATCATCATTTACGGGGTGGTGGGTGGCCATTACCCGCCCATTCTTCTTTTCTTTCCGGCAATTTTCTTTGCGGCCTGCGGCGGGCTGGTGATGCTGATGCGCTGGGCGTGGGCGCTTACCCTGGGCGCGGTTTTCCTTATGGCTGTCTATAACATGTGGATCTTCTCAAGCCAGCATCTGGCGCCTGCGTTGGTGCAGGGGCTGCTGAACTGGGTGTTCTTCCTCTACCTGGTCAGGACCGAAGTGCGGAGCAAACTGAGGTAGAAGGCCTGCATTTTCTGGCGACGACCAAGGCTCCCGATAGACTCCGCGAAATCTATTCGAGAATCCTTTCCGAAGGAATTATCCTCTCCGGATCTCTGTAGTTGCCAAACATGTGGCTGATTTGTCCCACAATGGCCGCCAGCAGCGCCCACACGAGCAGCAGGAGCCCGAGGGCAGTGAGTGCGATTCCGCCCACCGCTGCCGGCCCGTTGGCGGTGATATCGATGTGGAGCGCGGAGTTGGCGAGCGGATACGCGGCGTTGAGACTGGTGGCGCCGTTGCAATACCAGAAGATCAAACCCAGGCCGGTGGCCAGGAACACGACTGACGCGATCAATGGACGCTCGGATCTCATAACTAACCCCTTTACTTTCGGAAGCCTGGGCTGGTCGCCAAGAGCCGGAAAACTGTACGAGCAGGCAGCGCAGCAAAAGTGGCTTATTGAGAATGATGCTTAATCCGGTCGAAAGGTTTGGGCTTGCGATGAAGTTCCAGCTGCAGCGGCGCGGTAATTCGCCAGCTCAGCAACCAGCCATGAAAGCAGTCGGGGAGCTTGCCGCTACAATTGAGTCGTGATGGAACTGGTGCAGATTGAGCCGGCGCGGCGGGTTCCGGCGTCTAAGCCCGAGTGGCTGAAGGCGCGCGCCCCGGTGGGCGAGAACTACCACGATCTGAAGCGGCTGGCGCGTTCGCTAGGGCTCAACACGGTGTGCGAGAGCGCGCAATGCCCCAACATCGGCGAGTGCTGGCACCACAAGACCGCTACGTTCATGATGCTCGGCAACCTGTGCACGCGGCGCTGCGGCTTTTGCGCCGTGCCCAAGGGGCGGCCAGAGCCGATCGACATGGACGAGCCGCGCCGCGTGGCTGAAGCCGTGGCTACGCTGGGTTTGGAACACGCCGTGATTACCAGCGTGAATCGCGACGACGATCTGGTGGGCGGTGCGCGGATCTTTGCCATGGTGATTGCGGAGATTCGCCGCCAGGCTCCCGGCTGCCGCGTCGAGGTGCTCATTCCCGACTTCCAGGGTAACCAGGAAGCAATTCGGATTGTGGTCGAGGCGCAGCCTGAGGTGATGAATCACAACACGGAGACAGTGCCGCGGCTCTACCGCGTGGTGCGCTCCGGTGCGCGCTACGAGCGTTCTATTGAGTTGCTCCGTTACTCCAAAACGCTAAGGCCCGGAGGGCTTACAAAATCGGGCGTCATGGTCGGCATCGGCGAGGAGACGGCGGAGCTGCTTGAAGTTTTCCGCGATCTGGCCGGCGTGGGTTGCGACATCCTCACCATCGGCCAGTATCTGCGGCCCTCGCGCGACCACTTGCCCATGACGCGCCTCTACACGCCGCGCGAGTTTGCGGAGCTGAAGACCGAGGCGCTGAAGATGGGCTTCCGGCACGTCGAGTCGGGGCCGCTGGTGCGTTCGAGCTATCACGCGCACGAGCAGGCCGCGTCAATGGGTATGGCGGTCGTGGCGTAGTCGACTTGTAAACTTAGCCCTACGGCTCACTGGTTGTAGAATGACCGTTGGCAGTTTGACGTAGATCATCCCTGACCTTGTGGTACGGAGGACGAAAGAAATGGCACCCTCATTCATGGCCGGAATTCCGGCGCTCAAAGATCTCAATGTCGACCTGAGGCGGCGTATGGACCAGGCCGTGGCTACATTCCAGGCCAGCCTCGCCTCCGCGCGCACTGGCCGCGCCAGCGTGCACATGCTCGACCAGATCAAGGTGGACTACTACGGCACTCATACGCCCATCAGCCAATTGGCGCAGGTGTCGGCGCCCGAGGCGCAACTGATCCTGATCGCGCCCTGGGATCCGACCATCCTGAAAGAAATTGAGAAGGCTATCCAGGCCTCCGATCTTGGCTTCAATCCGCAGTCGGACGGCAAGGTCATCCGGATCCCTGTTCCGCCGATGACCGAGGAGCGGCGGCGCGACGTCTGCAAGCACATCAACAAGGTTCTCGAAGAGCACCGGACCGCGGTGAGGAATGTGCGCCGGGACGGCAACGATGCGCTGAAGAAACTCGCCAAGGAAAAGAAGATCAGCGAGGACGAGGAAAAGCGGTCGCTCGAAGAAGTACAGAAGATGACCGACGAAGAGATCCGCCGCATGGAAGAGCTTTCGCACAAGAAGGAAGCGGAAGTTATGCAGGTGTGAGGGGGGCGCTTCGCCCTTCACTGATTATCTAAATAATTGGGTATCCCACTCTCTAGAAATGGGTGCCCCATCCTCGCCGCGTTCTTGTTTTTGCGGCTAGGGTGGGATTACACTTCACACGTCATGCCATCCAGACTTACACGCTTTCAAAAGGCGGGGGATATTCACTTCCTCACCTTCAGTTGTCACGACCGGCTGCCGCATCTTGCCACACCGGCAGCCCCTGAGTTATTCGAGGACGCGCTGGAGCGGATGCGCAGGCGATATGTCTTCCACGTTTTCGGCTATGTGATTATGCCAGAGCACGTGCATTTGTTGATTTCGGAACCAGGTAGGGGGATGCTGGACCACGCCATTCAAGCCCTGAAAACTTCTGTCTCCAAGCAATCCGTTCAGAGGCCGTTCTGGCTGGCCCGCTACTACGACTTCAATGTTCACTCGGAAGAGAAGAGAGTCGAAAAGCTAAGGTATATCCACCGCAATCCGGTCACTCGGCGCTTGGTAGCGCGCCCCGAGGAGTGGAAGTGGTCCAGCTTCCGCCATTACTTGACGGGAGAGGTTGGTCCTGTCGAGATTGAGTCGTTTTGGACGGTCGGAAAACGCGCAGGGTTGAAGATGCCTGGGAAAGATGGATTCCTCGCTAGCGCGAACCCACCCTAGCCGCAAAAACAAGAACGCGGCGAGGGTGGGGCACCCAATTTTGGTAAATCAGAAAGCTCCAGATACATAAGAGCGGATCAAACGGTAGTGCCTTCAACTCCAAACCCGGCTGCTACTTCTTTGCCCGCTTATAGAACGGTACCGGGACCTGTTTTGCGCGGACTGAATTGGCTCGGCACTTGACCAGCACGTCTGCGCCGCTGGCGGCTACTTCTGTGGGCACGAGCGCCAGAGCGATATTCGTCTTGAGAAACGGTGCGGGCGAGCCCGAAGTAACAACCCCGATCTGGTTGCCGTCGAGATCGTGCACGGTGTACCCGTCGCGGGCGATTCCGCGGTCGATCATTTCGAGAGCTACGATTTTGCGCTTGGGACCGCCGGCGGCTTGCACTGCGAGCAAGGCTTCGCGGCCAATGAACTCGCCCTTGTCGAGTTTGAGCCAGCGGTCGAGGCCGCCCTCGAAGACATTGATCTCTTCGGAGATTTCGTGGCCGTAGAGACTCATGCCGGCTTCGAGACGCAGAGTGTTGCGCGCGCCCAGGCCGCAGGGACGAATGCCGAACTCCGCACCAGCTTCCATCAGCGCATTCCACATCTTCACGGTGGTGGGCTCGTCGGCGGGGATGTAGACTTCGAAGCCGTCTTCGCCGGAGTAGCCGGTGCGTGCGATGAGCACATTCGGAATCCCGGCCACTGTGCCCCAGGTGAACCAGTAATTCTTGATCGCGGCCAGATCGACCTTCGTCAGCTTTTGCAGTGTCTCCAGCGCGCGCGGACCTTGCAGCGCCAGTTGCGAGTAGTAGCTGGAGTAGTCGCTGATGTGAATGCCGGGGCGCGCGCCCACCTGTTTCCGAATCCACGCGTAGTCCTTGTCTTTCGTTCCTGCGTTGACGACGAGCAGGTAATCATTGTCGCTGAGGCGGTGGACGAGGATGTCATCGACGAATGTGCCGGCGGGCGTGAGCAGCGCGGAGTAGTGGGCCTGTCCATCCTTGAGGCGCGAGGCGTCGTTCATGGTGATGTGCTGAATAGCGGCCAGCGCGCCGGGGCCGCGAAACTGAATCTCGCCCATGTGGCTCACGTCGAACAGGCCCACGCCGGTGCGTACTGCGATGTGCTCGGCAATGAGGCCGCCGCCCGGACCGGGATACTCGACCGGCATGTCCCAGCCGCCGAAGTCCACCATCTTGGCCTTGAGGGCGCGGTGCGTGGCGTTGAGGGCGGTCTTCTTGAGCGGGGCTGCGGGCGATTCGGTAATGGGCGAGGCGGTTTCAGACATGAAGGCGTTCCTTTCAGGAATCTTGCTCTACTCCTTTAACGATAGGGATGCGGTGGCAGCGGGGTCAAACGCGGCTCCGAGCGCGTTAGGATGAGAGGTACCGCGGGAGCGGAAAGAATCCGCAGAAGAAGGCTGGAGAGAACAGGCGCATGAACCAGTTTCGAGGGGTGTTGATGCTGCTGGCCGCAGGCATAGCGTTCTGGCGGGGATGGAAGATTCACACCGGACACACCGCATTGCTGGGCTATGGATTGGGCGTGCTGGCGCTGGGCCTTGCGATCTGGCACCTGACCCGCAAGCCCGACCGGCCTCGTGTGTGAAAGGCAGTCTGCGGCGGTGAATCAAAGCTGCACTTTGCGTGATCGATACTCGAGTCAGCATCGCGGCTATCGTGTGGGTGCAGTTGAATTACGCCGTTGCGCCGCGGCTTTTTAGACGGAAGTAATAGCTCGAAAGGGCTACTCCCAAGGCCGCCGAGGCGATGCTAGGCTGGCGTGAATGGAATTCAGTTTCACAGTGAGTGATGCGGAGTTTCGTCGGGCCTGGAGACTCGTGCGCAAGGCGTCTTCCCGCTCCTCCGTCAAGACGGCTGCGTTCTGGATCTTGATCATGACTGGCATGATGTTGCTCTATCGATATGTGCAACCCGGCAACCATCAATCGGCTGCTTCCTATCATTTAGCCTTCTCGCGGTCATCGTTCGTTGCGGCAGCAAACCGTGTCGCTTCTCTGTCGACATTCTCCGAGAGAGTTGGTCCGTTCCTCGTGCTTGCCGGCGTCTGGATCCTCGTTGTGGGAGGACTTGTTCCGCTGCGACTGCACTACATGTACCGCAAAGATCCTCGCATGCTCGGGCAGTTCAGCGTGAACATCACGCGCGATTCCATCACCACGGAAACGACGGTGGGCACTTTAGCGAAGAGTGCCGGGAACGTCTACGACTATTGGTGCGAGGAGAAAGACGTGATCGTCCTCATGTTCCATTCCGGCGCGTATTCGATTGTGTCGCTCGCGGGTCTCTCCGAAGCGCAACGGGATGAGCTGCGCGCCATTCTCTCGGCGGCGCTTCCAAAAAGATAGCTCGCAAACCCTTCATCGACACAAAGCAACTTCGCGCGCAATGCTGTGTTTCTCCTTCTATAGCGGTTGGGAGATCCGCCCAACCCATGGAGGGGTCCGATGTTGACTACAGCGCTGAATACGTTGGTGTTGATACGGATTGGGGGTCTCAGGCTGGTGCACGGCGGCGGATGGGACGGCTTTGGACCGCTGCTGGTGGGGCTGGCAATTATCGGCGTTCTCATTGACGCGCTTTCGCGATTTGGCCAGCAACTCCCTTTTAATGGCTAGGAGTTGGCAGCAAACAACCTACCTGCGCCGCGCCCGCCAGAACGAGGTGACCCCAAGGTAGAGGAAGACCGCCACAACCATGGTGGTGATCAGAAACATCCGGTGGTCGGGGCCGTGCGCCCAGCTGGCTCGCATGCGCCAGAGGTTTGGAGTAAAGACAACTACCGGCAAAAGGAAAAAGACGCCCGTGACTTCAAGCCAGATAATGCCGCCAACGCGCCGGAAGGGGCGCAGAAAGCCGCCGACGCCACGGGCCACCCCTCCGCCGGCCTGGCCTCTGGTTTGCCTGGCCGCCTGGACCCGAACTGCCGCGTTCGCAAGCGGTTGGGCCTGATGCCGGGGCTGTTGCGCGGGTGCGGATTGTGCCGAGGCCGCCAGGCGCTCGCCCGCCATGCGGCCGGCAACACGTAAGCCTGTGCCAAGGACGCGGCCGATTGTCTGTGGTCTCATTCCGTTATGATGGTAGCAGCGACGCGGGGTGAGATGTTTTTCGCCATTCGCCGCCGCAATCCGTTTGCTCCTGAACGGGGTTGGCAGTAAGGTAGATAAATCTCACGCCGCAACCCGCGCTAACATGTTCGCGCCGGCCGCCGCTCAGGAGGTATTCGTGACATCGCGTCTGCGCGAACTGATTCAACAATTGGGCGAGGCCATCCACGAGTCGGTCATCGAGAGCGAGCAAATCGCAGGAGTGGTGCAGGATATCCGCAAGCACGGCTTCGACGTGCTGCTGATGCTTGAAGCCACCATCGGCCTCAACGAAGTTTTGGCCAAAGAAGCCGAATCTGCCGAAGGCGATGGCGCAGAGGAAGGAGCGTCCGCAGGCTCCTTCACACCCAACGACCTGCACTTTCTGCGCTCGCTGCGAATCTCCGTCGAAGGCGAAGAAGAAGGCGCATCGGAGTCGGACACCGAGTAGGCCCGCTGGACAGACAGGCTCGTCTCGCCGGGCCGCCGGTTTGGGAAGATAATAGACCTATGGCGACATTGCCCAATTCGGAAGAACTCTGGACCGTGCGGGAGTACCTCCGCACGAGTTGGAGCCCCGACCGCGAATTTGTGGATGGGCGGATCGAGGAACGGAACTTGGGCGAAAAAGAGCACTCCATCATCCAGCGGTATCTCACATTTCTTTTCATGCTGAAACGCGACGAATGGGGAGTCGAGGTTTTTCCGGAGTTGCGCACACAGACCGGGGCCAGGAATTTCCGGGTTCCTGATGTGCTGGTAATGCGAGCGGGCGAGAAGTTCGATCGCTATGTGACGCATCCGCCGCTGATTGCCATTGAAATCCTCTCGCCGGAAGATTCGCTGCGGCGCATGCAGGAGAAAGCTTCAGAGTATCGCGGCTTCGGCATCGACAACATTTGGATGATCGACCCCGAGCCGCGGGTGGCTTATAAATACACTTCTGCCGGCCTCGAAGAGGTGCGCACCGGCGAACTCACCGTGTCGGAGACGCCGATTCGCGTCGTACTCAGCGAACTGTTCGCGGAGTTGGACCGGGCGTAACGATGTCCAGGATTTTCTGAAGCTTCAGCTCTTCAACGCCACACGTATGTGCAGTTCCTTCAACTGGTGCTCGCTGACCGTCGTTGGCGCGTCGGCCATCAGGTCGATTGCCTTGGCGGTCTTGGGGAAGGCGATCACTTCGCGCAGGCTGGGCGCGCCGGCCAGCAGCATCACAATGCGGTCGAGGCCGAGCGCGATGCCGCCGTGGGGCGGTGTGCCGTACTCCAGCGCATCGAGGAAGAAGCCGAAGCGTGCCTTGGCTTCTTCATCTGAAATTCCCAGCGATTGAAAAATCTGCTGCTGCACATCCTTGCGGTGAATACGGATGGAGCCCGAGCCGAGTTCGAGGCCGTTCATCGCCAGGTCGTAGCAGTTGGCGCGCACGCTGGCCGGATCGCTGATCAGGTTGGCCATGTCAGCTTCAAAAGGCGAGGTGAACGGATGATGCGCGGGCATCCACTTTGCCGAGGCCAGGTCGTACTCGAACATGGGGAAGTTGACGATCCAGATGGGGTTGAACGCAGACGCCCCATCGACTGCTTTTCCGCCGCTCCGCGGATTCGCGTTTTGGACGGCCTCCTCGGTGATGCCGAAAGCTCCATGCCGATCGGCGTATTTCTTCGCGAGTTCAGTGCGGAAATTTCCCGCGGCCGAGTACACGTTGATCTCGCGTTCAGACAGGCGGCCTTCAAACTTGGTGTCGCTGGCCTTGACGTGATGGGCTGGGTCGCCGGCCACAATGATGACGAAGTCACTCTCAGCCGCACCGGCCAGCTCGCGCACCTTCGCCGCGGCCTCAGGGAAGCCTTTAGCCAGCCGCTTGAAGTCGTCGATGAACTTGGCGCCCTTTTTCTGGTCGAAGATCGGGTGGTTTTCTTCGCGCTCCTTGCGGCTCAGCTCGCCCACCTTGGGAATGCGGAGAGCGACGACGGGCAGCGCAGGATCAATCTGCAGGGTCGCGAGCGCTGCGTCGGTGAACGCCGCGCGCACATCGGTCAGCCCCGGCAGGCGCAGGTCCGGCTTGTCGCTGCCAAATTGGCGCATTGAATCGTCGTATGTGATACGCGGGAAGGGCGTGGGAAGCGTAACGCCTGCCGCCGCAAAGCCCGCTGCCAGAAACTGCTCAACCACGCCGAAGACCGTCTCCTGGCGCGGAAAGCTCATCTCCAGATCGACCTGCGTGAACTCGAGTTGGCGGTCGGCGCGCTGGTCCTCGTCGCGGAAGCAGCGCGCGATCTGGAAGTAGCGATCGAAGCCGCTGATCATGAGAATCTGCTTGAAGATCTGCGGCGATTGCGGCAGCGCGTAAAACTCGCCCGGATGAACGCGGCTCGGTACCAGAAAATCGCGCGCGCCTTCGGGGGTGGACTTGGTGAGAATTGGCGTTTCGATTTCCAGAAATCCCTGCTTGCTGAGGCTCTCGCGGATGGCGAGCGTAATCTCATGGCGCAGCCAGAAGTTGCGTTGCATCTCCGGCCGGCGCAGGTCCACATAGCGGTACTTGAGGCGGACTTCCTCGTTCTGGATGGCTTCATCAGAAGGCGAAAACGGCGCCAGGCGCGCGTCATTGAGAACGAGCAACTGCGTCGCCTCAATCTCGATTTCACCGGTCGGCATCTTGGGGTTGATGGCGTCCTTATCGCGCAGGCTTACCTTGCCCACGGCGGCGACGACATATTCCGGCCGTACCTGTTCACCCTTCAGGTGGCCGTCGGGGGTCAGCTCCTTGTCCAGCACGATCTGGGCAATGCCGGAGCGGTCGCGGAGATCGAGGAAGATGAGGTTGCCGTGGTCGCGGCGGCGGTTAACCCAGCCCATCAGAACCACTTGCTGGCCAGCGTGAGCGGCGCGCAAGTCGCCGCAAAGATGCGTTCGTTCAAGATTGCCTAAGAAATCGAGCACTACCTGTGTCCTTTACTCGCCTGCTGGTTTTGAGAGGAAGACAGCCAGATCCGCGCGAGGAACCTTGGTCTGAATGCCGGTGGCGAAGGTCTTCACTGTAAGGATACCGGATTGAAGCTCGTCTTCGCCCAGGATGACGATCTGGCGCGCGGTCTTGTCGGCAGCATCGAAGGATTTCTTGAGGCGAAAACTGCCTTCGCCTAGCTCAATCCACAGCCCCTGGTGGCGCAATTCACGGGCCAGAACCAGAGCGGCGGCGTTCAGGTTTTCGCCGAGCGGGGCAATATAAGCATCCGCCTTGAGCGCGGCAGCCTTCTGGTCTAGTTGGGCAAGGAGCGTCAGAACCAGCCGGTCCTCGCCCATGGCAAAGCCGATGCCCGGCGCCTTGGGTCCGCCGATGGCCTCGCTCAGGCCGTCATAGCGGCCGCCGCCGAGCAGTGCATTCTGCGCGCCCAGGCCGCCATGCGTGAACTCAAAGGTGGTGCGGGTGTAGTAGTCCAGGCCACGCACCAGCCGGTTGTTGCGCGTGTAAGGAACACTGGCTGCGTCCAGGGCCGCTGTAACCGCGGCAAAGTGCGCCTTCGATGCATCGTCAAGCGAATCGGCAATCACCGGCAGCGTGTCGATGATGGGTTGATCGGCGGGAACCTTGCAGTCCAGCACGCGCAGAGGGTTGGTAACGGCGCGGCGTTGGCAGTCTTGGCACATTTGGCCGACCACCGGAACAAGAGCGGCGCGAAGCGTTTCGTTGTAGCGGGCGCGGTCAGCGGCGGAGCCTACGGAATTCAGCTCCAGCATCCAGCCGGTGATCCCCAGCTCATCCAGCAGGGTGGCCAGCATCTCCAGCACTTCGGCGTCGCGGAGCGGGCTCTCGCTGCCTGCTGACGGCGGTCCCAGCACCTCGGCGCCAATCTGCGAAAACTGCCGGTAGCGGCCCTTCTGCGGCCTCTCGCGGCGGAACTGCGGGCCGATGTAATAGAGCTTCTGCAACTGGCCGCTCTCGCCCAACTGGTGCTCGATGTAAGCGCGCACCACGCCGGCGGTGTTCTCAGGCCGCAGCGTCAGCGACTGTGTCTTCTCCGACTGCGCGCGGGCGCGATCCTCCCAGGTGTACATCTCTTTCGAGACGATATCGGTTTCCTCGCCCACGCTGCGGGCAAAGAGCGCCGTATCTTCAAAGACAGGCGTGCGAATTTCGCCGAAGTTGTAGCGTGCAAAGACGGCGCGAGCGGTAGCTTCGATGCGGTTCCAGAGGGCCGTTTCAGGCGGCAGCAAATCGCGAGTGCCGCGGACGGCTTTCAGTGTGCTCATGACCTATCTAGTCTAAATGGCAATGGAAAGCGGCGCAGCGTACTCTTGTCCAACGCAAGATG
>PKXI01000233.1:15485-18355 GCA_003133425.1 Acidobacteriaceae bacterium | reverse complement strand
TCGTAGTCCGAGGTGGTCTTCTCGATCTGCGAACGGATCTCCTTCACGCGGCCTTCGATGTCCGAGGCCTTGCCGGCTCCGTCCACGATGGTGGTGTTGTCCTTGTCGATAGTGATGCGCTTCGCCTTGCCCAGATCCTCGAGCTNNTTGCGGCGATCGCCGAAGCCAGGAGCCTTCACGGCCGCCACGTTCAGCGTTCCGCGCAGCTTGTTCACTACCAGGGTCGCCAGGGCCTCGCCCTCAACGTCCTCGGCAATGATCAACAGCGGCTTGCCACCACGGGCAACCTGCTCCAGCAGGGGAAGCAGATCCTTCATCGCGCTGATCTTCTTCTCATAGATCAAAACGTAGGGCTCATCCAGAATCACTTCCAGGCGCTCTGCGTCGGTCACGAAGTAGGGGCTCAGGTAGCCACGATCGAACTGCATGCCGTCGACAGTCTCCAGACCCGTGTGCATGGTCTTCGACTCTTCGATGGTGATTACGCCATCCTTGCCCACAACCTTCACTGCGTGAGCAATAATGTCGCCGATTTCCTGGTCGCCGTTGGCCGAGATGGCGCCCACCTGGGCAACCGAACCCTCGTTCACAGGCTTTGAAAGCTTGCCAAGGGCGCCGCCCTCGGTCCACTTGCCTTCCTTGTCGCGCGTGCCGATGACCGTAGCAACGGCCTTCTCAATACCGCGCTTCAGAGCCGTCGGGTTGGCGCCGGCCGCAACTGTCTTCACGCCTTCGCGGAAGATGGACTGAGCCAGAACTGTTGCCGTCGTGGTGCCATCGCCGGCCACGTCGCTGGTCTTGGAAGCGACTTCGCGAACCAGTTGCGCGCCCACGTTCTCCAGCGGGTCCTTCAGGTCGATCTCTTTGGCCACCGTCACGCCGTCCTTGGTGATGGTGGGCGAACCAAACTTTTTCTCGATTACAACGTTCCGGCCTTTGGGACCGAGCGTCGCCTTCACCGCGTCCGCGAGGATGTTCACGCCACGCAGGATCGCTTGACGGGAGTCCTCACCGTGCAAGATTTGCTTTGCCATTTCGTAACTCTCCTTAAACAGTTGTCAGATGTCTGTGGTCAGCTGTCAGTAATCGCTATTCAGTCGCCAGTTTCCGCATTCATTTTGCAGCGGGTCTTTGCTGACAACTAATAACGGATGACTGACTACTTCTTTACAATGCCGAGAACTTCTTCCTCGCGCATGATCAGGAACTCTTGGCCGTCGAGCTTGATCTCGGTGCCGGAATACTTGCCGAACAGAATCTTGTCGCCCGCCTTCACATCCAGCGGGAAGACCTTGCCTTCGTCATTTGACTTGCCCTTGCCGACGGAGATGACTTCGCCCTCCTGGGGCTTTTCCTTGGCACTATCGGGGATGATGATCCCCCCACGGACGGTTTCGCCCTCTTCCAGACGGCGTACGAGAATCCGGTCATGGAGCGGGGTGAATGTTGTCGCTACGGATGTTGATGCCATTGCTTGCTTCTCCTTCACACGCGAGTCGGGTTGAGCCCGACCCACGGGTTTTGAGTGGTTTTTCTACAAAAGAGTCTGGAAACGAACGCAATTCAGTCCCTGAATGTGAAGACTGGACGCGGATTCAAGCAGTTGAGCCAGCATAATGCTAGCACTCCTGCCTTCCAATTGCTAAAGATAGAAGAGCCATATCACCTTGTCAAGAGGCTAATTGTTAAAATATGAGTGTATCACGCTCATAAAGTATGCTTGTACGCCTGGAAGGCCGACTCCTGAAGGTTCGTACTTACCTACTGTCCTTTATCCCGTCAAACCAATTACAATGACTCCCATGTTCCGCCGCTCTTTTGTACGCCTCAGTGTCTTTGTGGCCGGATTTGCTCTGGCCGTTAGCGCCCTCCATGTCGGTGCTCAGCAGGATAACGCCCGAAAAGGCAGGAAATACAAGGTCCCGCCGCCCTCCTGCCGCATCGAGGTTTCGGTGGTGCGCGACGCCAATGGCAAACCCATTGAGAGTGCCGCTGTCATCTTTCACCCTATTGAGGGCGATAGCGACAAAGGCGTCCTGGAAATCAAGACCAACCAGGAAGGCAAAGCCATCATAGACGTAATTCCTATTGGCGATACGGTGCGCTTGCAGATAATCGCCAAAGGCTTCCAGACCTATGGGCAGGATTACAAGGTCGACAAGGCTGAAATGTCCATGGAAATCAGGATGAAGCGTCCTGGCGAGCAGTACTCCATTTACAAGCAGGGGAAACAAACCGCAGATTCCGGCAAAGGGCCCGGCGAAGACAAGTCCGGTGGCTCCTCGAAAGATGCGTCGAATGTATCGCCTCAGTCTGAAGGCAAGCCTCCAGCCTCCGGGAGCCAACCAGACGAGAATCAGTCCCAGCCTCGTACGAACTGAGGCCGTGGCGCGGTGTCCCGCATTCACCGTTTAAAACCGTGGCGTGAAAACGTGATTTCCTTAAAGCTATGCCAACACTACCTCTCCACGGCAAATCGGCATTGGTCAGTGGGGGCGCTCGGCGCATTGGACGCGAAATCGCCCTCGCTCTCGCCAAGGCCGGGGCTGACGTAGCCATTAGCTACCGGACCTCCCTCACTCAAGCAACGCAGACGGCCAGCGAGATTGACGCTCTGGGATGCCGCGCATTGGCAGTCGAATGCGATGTGCGTTCTGAAGCTTCAGTACGCAGCGCCATTGCGGCCACCACCGCCCGATTCGGAAGGCTCGATCTACTCATCAACAACGCTGCCGTCTTTGAATCTGCTGCACTCGATCGCATCAGCCTGGAGCAATGGGACACCGTCTTCGAGACCAACACACGCGGTCCGTTTCTGGTTGCGCGAGAGGCAATTGAGCATCTGCGAGCCGCTCACGGCAGAATCATCT
>PKXI01000233.1:0-15450 GCA_003133425.1 Acidobacteriaceae bacterium | reverse complement strand
CAACCCGGAGACGACGCCCGCCGTATTGCAGCCAAGACTCCCATGCAGCGCAACGGAACAGCACAAGATGTGGCCCAGGCCGTTCTCTTCTTCGCAACGGGACCCAGCTTTATTACAGGTCAGGTCCTGGCTGTCGATGGTGGGTTAGGAATCTAGCGCGGCCGGCTTCCAGTTATGGACGAAGCGCTCATCGTGTAAAAAGACGATCCCAAAATCTCTTTGCGCCTGATTTGCCGGCAGCTTCGCCGTTGGCCGCCGAATCGTCGTTTCCAGAGGTTTGTCTCAAGCTGCCCTTGTACCGCTTTGCCTTGAACTTCAATGGCACGTGGTCCGCCAGACCCATCGCGTCCGGCTGTTGGGGGAACGTGGCTCCTTCGATCGTTGCCCGGGGATTGGTCACGCACAGCCGTCGTGCCGTCTCTTCGCCGGCTACCCCGGCAACATAGTCATAGGCCTTTTTCAAATGCGGCGGGCGCCAATCGACTCGATGCGCGTCCGTGGCGAGAAAATGTATCCAGTTGCGACTTAGCAGTTCATTGGCCAGGCCCTCCACCAGTTTGCCGCAGCGTCCATACAGAGCGTTCGCGGTCACCTGGACCAGGCATCCCTGCCGCATCCACTCAGCCAGCACCTCAGGATCGTTTTGTACTGCGGGATAGCGCTCAGGGTGGGTCACGATAAGCTTGTAGCCAGCCGATTGAAGCCTGTAAAGCGCGTCGGACATTTGCGGCGCGATTGTCCCGTTTGGAAATTCGACCAGCAGATACCCTTTGCCGTTGATCGAGAAACGCAACGGCCGGGCTAACGCGGTCATGATATTTTCCGCCGAGAGGTGCAAGTCGCATCCCAGGCTCAGCTCGACCACACCGTCCAGGTGCTCGCGCAATTCGTCATAGCGCTTCTCGACCACAGCATCCTGAAAGGGATAGCGGTCACTTGCGTGAGGAGTGCAAACAATGTGCGTAATGCCATCCCTGGCCGCCTCATGCGCCATGGCCAGCGAGGTTTTCAGGTCGGGCGACCCGTCATCCACCCCGTAGATCAGATGCTCATGAATGTCGATCATCGTTTGCAGTTTCCAGTCCCACGCAGCAGGGACTTCAGCGCGTCGCCAGGACCTGAACCATGGACGAAAAAATCTTCCAGCCGTCCGCGGATCCCAGCAATTGCTCGCTCGACCTGTCGGGATGAGGCATCATGCCGAGAACGTTTCTCCCCGCGTTTAGGATGCCTGCAATGTTGCTGAGAGAACCATTGGGATTGGCCTCCGCGGTCGTCTCGCCTTGAGGAGTAACGTAGCGGAAGGCGATTCGGTCGTCAGCCTCCAGGCGATGCAACTCGTCCGGCTCGCAGAAGTAATTCCCTTCCATGTGCCCAATCGGCATCTGCAGTACTTCACTTTTTGACAACTGGTTTGTGAACGGACTGTTCGTGGTTTCTACGCGCAGATGAACCTGCTTGCAGATGTACTTGAGCCCCGCATTGCGCATCAGCGCTCCAGGGAGCAGACCGGCCTCAGTCAGAATCTGGAAACCGTTGCAGATGCCGAGCACGAGCCCGCCGCCATCGGCAAAGCGCTTCACCGATTGCATGACGGGAGAAAAACGCGCAATTGCGCCGGTGCGCAGGTAGTCGCCATAGGCAAACCCACCGGGGACCAGCACTGCATCCACTCCGCCGAGATCCTCAGAATCGTGCCAGAGGAAGGTGACCGGCTGCTTTGCCACTTCGGCAATCACATGGTACGTATCGTGGTCGCAGTTGGAACCAGGAAAAACCAGAACACCGAATTTCATGCCTTTAGGTTAACAGTTTCCGGGCACAGGTAATGGCGGGTTTTCCACTCCGGAATCACGCCGGAAGGGCTTCGACAATGCTCACCGCCGAGCTTGTCGGAATCACCCGATTCAATTTGAACTTCGCCTTTTCGAGGAGGGCGCGGTACTCGGGCTCGCTGCGCTCTTGTCCCGGGGTCAGGGTGAGCATGCTGATGTCGAGCATCTTGCCGGGGTGGAACGAATTGCCTTCGGGCAACACGCTTTCAATGATGAGGAGGCGGCTGCCTTGCGGCATGGCGCGGTGGCAGTTGGCGAGGATTGTGAGGCATTGTTCCTCGCTCCAATCATGGATAACATGCGACATCATGTAGAGGTCGCAGCCGGTGGGGATGTCCTCGAAAAAGCTGCCGGCGATGAATCCGACCCGATCCGCCATTCCGCGCGACTGGATCAATTCCTCGGCGCCAGCCTGATTTTCCGCAAGATCAAACACGATTCCGGTTGGCCCCGGGTGGCTGGCGAGCACGGTGGTAAGCATGTGCCCCGTAGCTCCGCCGATGTCGGCGATCCTGGCGTAAGGAGTGAAGCTATAGGCGTCTGCAACGGCGGGGGCATCCGGGTAGTTGAAGCCGATGAGCATGTCGTGAAACCAGGCGGCCTCTTCCCGCACCCCGGTCAGGTAATCGAAGAAGGGCGCGCCAAAATGCTTATCGAACGAGGGCTGCCCGGTCTGAACCGAGTAGAGGAGTTTCGACCAGGGAATGATGAAAAGATCCCCGGTGATGGAGAGGATCGACGTTCGGACCGAGCCGGGGATGCCCGAGCGAAGGGGCTCGGCGAGCGGAGTCAGTGAGAATTGTTGCGATTCGTCCTCGCTGAAAATTCCGATCCCTGCGAGAGTCCGCAGCAGCCGGAAAAGCGCAGGGGCGTTGGTCTTGGTGGCAGCCGCGAGCTGCTCAACAGACTTGGGGCCGTCGGCAAGATGGTCGGCCAGGCTCAACTGGGCGGCTGTTCTGAGGAGAAACGTAGTGCAGAAGCCGTACGCCATCTGCATAAGTTGGGCTTGCGGCGGCGGCGGCGCTCGAGGGGAAGCTGCTGCTGACATGGTTGCCTCTCGTTTTGAGTCGAGTTGCAAATGTAGCAGGCAAATCACAGACTGTCGATTGATTTTTACTGGAATTTCTTGAAAAAAAAGACCCCGTAACCCCTTTGTAATCTATTCAATGCAAGTAAGACGTTTATAATCAATCACTTGCGACGAAATATTCGCCGCAACCTCCTGAAAGAAAGGGATTTACTCTCAGGACAAATGTAGGCGTAGCTGGCTCGTATGGAGGACAAGCCCCATAGGATATCTATGCCGATGCGAGCGTGGAATCTGAATCCAACCGCCGTTGCGCGACACGTTCCTTTACCGCCCATCCTGCGATCAAAAGGCTGGGCGCTGCCGCCGGCTCGGTCTCGCCGAGCGCGCCAAGCGTCGTGTGTACGACATCTTGATCCGGTTGCGCTGCCCGCGAAACCACGACGCAGGGCAGATCCGCCGGCAGGCCTTCTTGGAGCCACTCCTCGGCCAGTAGACGAAGATCGCGTCCAGGCATGTAAACCACGCGCGTCGCATCTTCAAGAGCAGGCAGTGCAGCGTGGTTGTGCGATTGCGCATGATGCCCTGTTGAGAAGATGACGTTCGACGCCAGGTCTCGATCCGTGAGCGAACAACCGATGGCAGCAGCGGCAGCAAAGGCTGCGGAGACACCGGGGACAACCTCAAAGGAAACGCCTGCTTCCGTGAGGGCTGCAATCTCTTCAGCCGCTCTGCCAAACAAAAGCGGATCACCGCTCTTGAGGCGGACCACACTGCGATTTTCACGCGCATGCTCGATCATCAGTATGTTGATCTCGTCCTGCGTGATGGTCTTGGTGCCGCACCTCTTGCCAACATTGACGATCTCCGCCGAGGGCGACGCCAAATCGAGAATCGCCTCTGGAACAAGGTCGTCGTGAAGAACAACATCGGCGGTCCGGATGAGGCGCACTGCCTTCACGGTGAGCAACTCTGGATCGCCCGGACCTGCTCCCACCAGCGCAACCTGGCCATGTTCAGCTTCGGCGTGTTCGCTTCCCTGCTTCGCTTGCGGCGCAACGGCCAACAGGCGCGACGGGCAAGACCGCGACTCGCACACTTGCCGCTGCGCCAGCTGGTGCAGCAACAATTTCCGCCCCTCGCCAGGAGGATGAGTGGCCAGAACTTCGCGGCGCAGTTTTCCGAGGCTTTCCAGCCAAGGGCCCAGATCATCCGGCAGTTGCTCATCGATCTCGCGGCGCAGGCGCTGGGCGAATGCGGGGCTTTCTCCGGCGGTCGAGATGGCGATTTGCAGGTCGCCGCGGTTGACCACCGAACCGAAAAAGAAATCGCAATTCGGAATGTCGTCTACGCTGTTGCAGAGAATGTTGCGCTCCAACGCTCCCTCGTAAATGGCGCGGTTTACCTCGGCAGAATCGGTCGCTGTAATCACCAGGAAGTTGCCATCGAGATCTGCAGGGTCAAACGGACGCTGAACCCATTCAAGCTTGCCATCCAGAGCCAACTGCTGAATCTCAGTCCGGGCCTCGGGCGCCACAACACGCAGCTTGAGCCCAGTCTTGAGCAGCGAACCAATCTTGTCCAGCGCGACATTGCCCGCACCCACCAACAGGCAGGGCCGGCCGTCGAGTTTGAGAAAGATCGGTAGAAGGCTCATGCTCTTTTCCTCAATCCGCCGCTCCGTGGGGCACGCGGCCTGCGGGCAAGTCACGTTCCACCGGCGCCAAAGTCTCCCCAGCGAGTTGGGCGCGGAGTTCGTCGTTGGAGTGGCGGCCGAACCATGCGCGAAGGTTCTCTTCGGGCTGGCGGCCGGCCAGGTAGTGGCGTAACAAGCGCTCAATCGCTTCCGGAACCAGCGCCGCCGGGCTGCGATAACCCACGGGCCGCGAAACAGCCGCGTGCTGCCCCACTGCTCCGCCGAGGCAGAAGTAGTATGCATCGGTCAGCTTGCCTTCGTGCTTGATCTTCTTGCCCTCGAGGCCAATGTCAGCAATCCAATGCTGACCGCAGCCGTTGGGGCATCCGGTCACGTGCAGCTTGAGCTGCTGGTCAAATTGCGGCAGGCGCTCTTCAAGCTCATCCACAAGCCAGCGCGTGAAGCCCTTGGTCTCAGTGATGGCGAGCTTGCAGAACTCGGTGCCGGTGCAGGCAATGGCGCCGCGCCAGAAGTTGGAGCCATCCACCTGAAGACCGATCTGGTTCAGCTCCCGCGTCAGCTCCGTAGTCTTGTTGTTGGGGATGTCGATGAATACCAGGTTCTGTGAGACGGTTGCGCGCAGAGCACCACTGCCGAAGCGCTCGGCCAAATCAGCCGCGGCCTCCAACTGCTCGCCCGTCATGCGCCCGCGAAGCACTGACGCTCCTACATAGCTCAAGCCCGGCTGCCGCTGTGGATGGATGCCCACGTGGTCGCGGAGAATGTCGTCGGGCACCTGCTCGGGAACGCCCGGCAACAGCTTGAAGTCGAGCCTCGACTGGAGTTCGGTAAGAAAGCTCTCCGCAGTCCAGCCTTCCTTCATAAATAGATACTTCATCCGTGCGCGCTCGCGGCTTTCGCGCAGCCCCTGCTGGTCGCGGAAGATCTCGGCCACAGCCTTTGCAACCTGCACAGCCTGATGCGGAAGAACGAAAGCATCAAGACGCACAGCCAGATGCGGCTCGTTCGAGAGGCCCCCGCCGACGCGCAACGAATAGCCAACTTCGCCGTTGTGCTTTACGGCCGTGAGGGCGACGTCGTTGATCTCCGGATAGCTGCACCACGAGGGGCATCCTGTCGCACAGATCTTGAACTTGCGCGGCAGATTGTAGAACTCGGGATTGGCCGTTAGCAGGTGCGCAATCTCGATGGCGATGGGCGAAGCATCAATCAGCTCATCGGCTGCCACTCCGGCCAGCGGGCAACCGGTTACATTACGCACTACGTCGCCGCAGGCGCCTTTCGGAGATAAGCCGATGGCGGCCAGAGCATCCACTACCTCAGGCAGCGATTCGATGCTGAGCCAGTGAAGCTGAATGTTCTGGCGCACGGTAATGTCGGCCAGGTTGCGGGCATACTTGCGCGTGATTCCGCCAATAGCTCGAAGCTGGCTGGCAGAGATGATGCCATTCGGAATGCCGATGCGCATCATGAACCAATCGGAGGCCAGGCCTTCTCCGCCCTTGCCGCCGACAGCGCCTACTCCATCGCCCTGCGTGTAGATACCCCACCACTTGAAGTAGGTAGAGGCCCACTCGGGGACAACACTGGAGCGGCCGGTGCGAGCGAATTCGCGCACCTCGTTGAAGACCTCCCAGGGATTCTTTTCGCGCTTGAGGCGCTCGGCACGCTGGGCTTTCGTCTCTTTTACTTCAGCAGCTTGGGTCATTTCTTCCTTTGCTTTGACGCATCCTTCGGCGGGAACAGAAAACCCGCGACAGCTTGGCTGTATCGCGGGCAATCGGGGAAACTTGGATTTACGATCGGACTTTCAGACCCAGGTTACCTGTGCGCGCGAGGGTGCGTACAGAAGCGACAACAGGTCATACCATCCATAAAATTATGTTAGCCGGAAGGTGGGAGAAACGCAAATTTTAGTTTTTCTCTGCCGCTATCGCGTCCCCGGCCCGTTTCCTCCGCAGATCTCGTTTGGATAGAGAAAGATGGAGTCGATCTTAGAAGCCTGGCCGCTGGCCGATGAGAATCTCAGATTGTTGCTCGCTGCGGCAGCGGTTCCTGCCTCGCTCAGCCGCACCTGAATCCAGACGGAGCCCTCCGCAGCGCCCGTGGGAGGAAACGCTATTCGTGTCGCATCTTGTTCGTTCACCCGGAGTTCGGCGATGCGAGGGGATGCGTCCGGGTTCTTGTACTCGATCTGCACGGCCGCGAATGGCTGGTCGCAGGCGGAAGCCTTGATGCTGAATGTCTGTTCGCTTTGAGTGGCGCCGCTGCCCTCGTGCGTTGCCTTGGTTGTAGGCGATGGCAAGATTCGATTCGATTTCGCCTCTGTACCGCGAACGATGAGCAGGACTGCGTCTCCTCGCGGCACTGTTGCGGTGTAGTGTTTGTCGAAACTTCCGAGATCCTTCCCTGCCAACGGGTCGCTCACGGTCGCCGATGAACCGTCCAGTCCAAGGTCTTTCCAGGACACAGTGAACGGCGCCACGATGATCGACGATGCTTCATCCGCGCGATTCAGAAGCAGGATGGCCCGTTCTCCGGGCGTGGCCAGCCGCTTCGACCAGACCTCAAGGCCTCCAACTTCTTCTCCCACCTTTACTGCCTGCAGCCCCAGCGCATCCTGATCGATGGCAATCACCGCAGGATTGGTGAGCGTGGCCAGCGTCGCATCGCTCAGCTGGGTGAGGTCGGCACCCACAAGCAGCGGCGCGCCAAAGATGGCCCAGAGGCTCATATGCACGCGGTTCTCGGCATCGGTCAGCCCCGGCATCCCGATAACCATCATGTCCGGATCGTTATAGAATCCCGTGTGCTGCGCCTCAGGATGAATCCCCTGGTCGAAGTTGGAGAGCATCTTTTTGAAGCTTGCTCTGCGGCCAGCGTTCTTGCTCCCCGCCACTATCGGAGCGACGATATCCCCACTGGTCCGCCAGATGTCGGCTGTCACGCCGCCAACATTCGGTGCCCAGGTCCAAGGGCTCTGCTTGCCCCAATTGCAAATCGAATAGTACAGCCGATGCCCTGTGATGGCCTCCGCCCTGGCAATCGCTCTCGCAATCTCGGCATACTGAACCGCGGGATCGAGATTCTCCTTGTTGCCACCGCACCAGTCCACCTTCACATAATCGAATCCCCACTTCGCGAACTGCAGAAAGTCCTGTTCGTAATGTCCTTCGCTTCCTTCGTTCGGATAGCCGGATCCAAGGTCCGGTGAAAATGTGCCACAGCCATCCCGGCCGGCGTCCGTGTAGATTCCTGCTTTCAAGCCGAGACCGTGAATATAGCGAACGATGTTCGACATATCCCCAGCGCGTTCGCCCGGAGCGAGAGCCGGCCAAGCCTTCGGATCGACAACGATGTTGCTATGCTCATCGCGCTGGCCAAGCCACCAACCCTCATCAATATTGAGGTATTGATAGCCCACCTTGTGCATCCCGGTAGCAATCATCGCCTTGGCCTGATCCACGATCACCTGCGAATCGACGGTGTTTGAAAAGCTGTTCCACGAAGACCAGCCCATCGGCGGCAGCGGAATGGCGGTAGCCTTTTGCGCCCGCAGGTTTGCAGATACGCACAGCAAGACCGCCGTGATCGCCACGCCAATCGCCACCTTCGTCGTCATGCATCCGCGCTTGCTCATCGCATCTCCCCGCTTTACGGCACACCTTCAACCTGATCGAAAGCGCCTCCCATTATTCATGCTGGACTACCCCCCGCGCAAGATACGGGTAAATCACGGACGCACTATGAAAGTAAAACGTGAAATGTCTTGTGTTAGAGCTCAATGATGTGGGTAGCGGGGCAATGCGAGCTTGCAATAAAGGAACAGGAGAATAAGCAACTCGATCGCGCGTTGCGCCCGACCACCGCGCTCGCCGGCTACAGCGGTTTCGATTCTGCTCTTTACAGAAACGTAGACTCCAAGTGGCATTTTCCTCAAGAAAATGCCACCTCGCATGATCTTCAGATGGCAACACGTGAATCGAAACCGCTCTAGGCTCCCAGTTCGGCGAGAATCTGCTCCACCGCCGCGGCGGCGTGCTTCTCCCCTTCTGCGGAAAGGCTCATCCGAATCGGTTGATGCGGGTCGATAGTGATGGCGAAGAGAATAATTTCGTGTGTCCCGCCCTGAATGTAAAACATGTCAAGCAGGTCTTTCATGCCGACATCGTGAGCAGTGAGCGTGGGTGGGTAATCACGCGAGAAGCGTGGCGTAGTGCGGCTGACCGTGCCGATAGGATTGCCGTCGGACGCCGCATCAATAAGGATGATGCGGTCGGCGTTCTCCAGCGGCTCCAGCAGCGTGAAGCCGCCGGTGCCACCATCCAGGCACTCCACACCTGCCGGCAGTGTGTGCTTTTCCAGTTCTCTTACAACATAAACGCCAATGCCTTCATCGCCCATGAGGACGTTGCCCAGGCCAAGCACCAGCGTCTTTACCGGTTCATTTGCCACTCTTCTCCCGGTCAAACTTCCATCCACCTATGATCGAGGATACCGTGCCACGCCCCTCAATGTAGTCATGATAGAAGGCAAGATATATGTGGATGACAATAAATGTGACAAAGAACCATAGGAACAGGTGGTGCCAGAAGCGCACGCCGAATTCCCCGCCCATCAGAGGCACAATCCAGGTAAACATTCGTGGCAGCCATGAATTGCTCATGCTGGAATAGAGGGCAAAGCCAGTAATGGTTTGGAAGACAAATGCCAAAAACGTGAAGAAGTAAATGAGCCCGGCCAGCGAATTATGCCCGGTGGAAATTGGCCCGTGCATCCTGGTTTCAAACACGTCGGCTTTGATGACGTCGACGATCTCTTGCTGCTGCGAGCGCTTGAACGGGAAGAACGCACGCCAGCTTGAGTATTTGTTGCCGACGAAGCCCCAATAGAGCCTCGCCGCGAAATTGAACACATAGATGAATGCGGCCAGGAAGTGCAGGAACCGCACCCATCCGAACCAGTACTGCTGATAAGCCTCGGCCGCGTAGAAAGCGCGCAACGGAGCCCCGATCAGGTAGCCGGTAATGCAGAGGACTACGAGGGTCACCGCGTTGATCCAGTGGTAGACGCGTACCGGCAGTTCCCATACGTAAATCCGCCGGTACTCCACAGGATGAGTAACCTTGTCCGAAAAGCCATTGCCTGTGACTGTGCTAGGAGTGCTCATGGGCCTCACTCGAAGGAAACCTGGTGAAGGTGTTTGCCCTGCGGATCGTACAAGTGCACGGCGCAGGCCAGACACGGGTCAAAGGAATGAATCGTCCGGATAATTTCAACCGGCTGCTCGAGGCTGGCCACCGGCGTACCAATCAGCGCCTGCTCAAACGATGAGCGCTGCTGTTTGGCATCGCGCGGAGAGCCGTTCCAAGTGGTCGGCACCACAAGTTGATAGTTCTCGATGGCGCCATTCTTGATCTTGATCCAATGCGCCAGCGCACCGCGAGGAGCCTCAGTGAGACCAACGCCTTCCGCCTCTGCCGGCCAACTCTTCGGTTCCCACTTCTCGCCGTTGAAGGTTGACACTTCGTTGATCTTCACCTGCTGCATCAAGTCGCCGAAGAACTCCTTGAGCCAGATCATCGCCAGTGCTGCATCCAGGCCGCGAGCCGCGGTCCGGCCCAGCGTGGAGAACAGCGCGGCAACAGGCACGTTGAGTTTGCCCAGTGTATCCTTCACCAATTCCTGCACGTCGGTGCGCCCTGAGGCGTAAGCCACAATCAGCCTCGACAGCGGGCCCACTTCCATCGCCTGATCTTTCCAGCGCGGAGTCTTGAGGAACGAATACTTCTGGTGTCCCTCCAGCGTCTCAAACGGCGGCTTCGGTCCCGTGTAATTCAACTTCGTTTCGCCGGCCCACGGATGGATGCCGACGCCGTCACCGCCGTCGTAGCTGTACCAGGAGCTTGCGATGTACTCCTTGATCTCCTGCGAGTCGGTCGCGTTCACTGGATGTACCGTGCTGAGGTCGCGATTGAGCACCACACCGCGCGGATACTTGAACGACTCCGTTTGGCTATAACCCTTGGTCGGAAATTCACCGTAGCTCATGTAGTTGCTCAGCCCGCCGCCCCACTGCGCCCAGTCCTTGTAGAACGAGGCGACAGCAAGCAAATCAGGAATGTAAACCTGGTTGACGAACTCGTCTGCCTGGCTGATCAACCGCGATACGAGGTTTAGTCGGTCCGAGTTGATGGCCGCCACTTCATTCATGTTGATGGAGCACGGCACGCCGCCGACAAGGTAATTCGGATGCGGATTCTTGCCGCCGAACACCGCGTGAATCTTGACGATTTCCTTCTGCCATTCCAAGGCATCCAGATAGTGCGCCACCGCGATCAGGTTCACTTCAGGCGGCAGTTTGTAGGCCGGATGACCCCAGTAGCCGTTGGCGAAGATACCCAACCCGCTGGCTGCAAATGCCTTGATCTTGTCCTGCACCGCGGAGAAATATGCGGGGGTGTTCTTGTCCCACTTGGAAAATGATTGCGCAAGCTCCGCAGCCTTCTTCGGATCGGCCTTCAGCGCGTTGACAATATCAACCCAGTCCAATGCGTGCAGGTGATAAAAGTGGATCACGTGATCCTGCACGTACTGCGTGGTCATCATGATATTGCGGATAATCTCGGCCGTAGGAGGCACCGAAATCCCCAACGCGCTTTCCACTGCGCGCACGCTGGTGAGCGCATGCACCGTGGTGCAAACTCCGCACACGCGCTCGGTAATAGCCCAGGCATCGCGGGGATCGCGGCCGATGAGAATCTTCTCCAGACCACGAACCATGGTGCCGGCGCTGAATGCGTCAGTGATGACGCCGTTTTCCACTACTGCCTCAATGCGCAAGTGGCCTTCAATGCGAGTTACCGGATCGACGACTACGCGTGCCATAGGCTCTCACGACTCCTTTTGATCTTCAGCGTGCACTTCTGCAATTACTTTGCGCTTGCGAACGTTGGTCACCACCGCGTGGGCCGCTACTCCGGCCAGCGTCGCTACTCCTACAACCGTGCCCACTGTATCGGCGGTACTCTCAATGCCGAATCCCGCGAAGGACGGAAGATGCTGGTAGAACGGGCCGTTATCCCAGAAGCCCGCCTCACTGCAGCCAATGCATCCGTGGCCAGACTGGATGGGATAGCTGGTGCCTTCGTTCCACTTCACCACCGAGCAGGCGTTGTAGGTCACCGGACCCTTGCAGCCCACCTTGTAGAGGCAATATCCCTTTCGCGCGTTCTCATCGTCAAAGGACTCGACAAACAACCCTGCATCGTAATTGGGCCGCCGATAGCAGGTGTCATGTACGCGCCGACCATAGAATTCCTTCGGCCGTCCCTGGCTATCCAGTGCAGGAACCTGCCCGAGCACCAGCAGGTGAGTCACCACTCCCATCATTACGTCGGCAATTGGCGGGCAGCCGGGCACGTTGATCACCGGCTTGTCTATCAGCTTGTAAATCGGCGTGGCTCCGGTCGGATTCGGCTTGGCCGCCTGCACGCATCCATTCGACGCGCAACTACCCCAGGCAACCACCGCCGCGGCATCTTTCGCCACAGTTTGCAGAATCGACTCCGCCGTCTTGCCGCCAATCATGCAGTAGACGCCGTCATCCTTGGTAGGCACCGCGCCTTCCACCAGCACGATGTATTTACCCTTGTTGTTCGCGATCGTGTCGTTCAGGCTCTTCTCAGCCTGGAAGCCGCTCGCGGCCATTAAGGTCTCGGAATAATTCAGAGACAAAACATCGAGCAGTGCATCCGCCACAATCGGGTGAGACGACCGTATGAACGACTCGCTGCAGCAGGTGCACTCCTGAAAGTGCATCCAAACCACCGCCGGCTTATCTTTCTTCTCGAATGCAGAAACTACCTGCGCAACGCCGGTTTGACCGAATCCGGCCACCGTCGCGGCCGCAGCGCAGAACTGTAGAAAATCTCTGCGGCTGTAGCCCTTCTGCTCCATCGACTGCCAAATGGACTGTCCCATACCTACCTCGCTCTGTGTGCAGGTTCCGGCATTTCCCCGATGACGAAAAAATAGGAATTTGAAATCCAGGGTTTATCCGGCTGACGGAATCGAAGGTACTTATCGGAAAGAACGGCTCGCTGTGAGCCCCATCACACGTGTTTTAAATCACCCCTTACAATTCGCTCATGCTTCGAGCATGATTTGGATCACAACTTCTGGCCTCAGGCGCGGCTATCCGCTCTCCTGTGCGTGATTTGGACAAAAAATGAGGGGATTATTTTCAGCTTTGAGCCGTTTGCCACTCTGTTTACTTTTGCGGAACTTCAAGTGCTCCGGTAAGGCTGGCCACCCGTTCAACTTGATGGCTGCGGCACCAGGATTCAAGGCCGCGCACCAGGTGTTCAACGGCCCGCGGGTCGGCGTAATTGGCCGTGCCCACCTGTACGGCAGTAGCCCCTGCGAGCAGAAACTCGACAGCATCTTCCGCGGTGACGATGCCGCCCATGCCAAGAATCGGAATCTTCACGGCCTGCGCCGCCTCGTAGACCATTCGCAAAGCAATCGGCTTGATGGCTGGGCCGGAGAGACCCCCGGTAATATTGCTCAGGCGCGGACGTCGCGTCTCGACATCAATGGACATCGCGAGAAATGTGTTTGTCAGACTTAGCGCATCCGCACCGGCGTCGGCAGCGACCTTGGCCATTTGGGCGATCGACGTCACATTGGGCGTTAGCTTCACGATCAGCGGACGCGTTGAAGCGGCTTTGGCCTGCTTGACCAGGTATTCCAGCTCACCCGCATCGGCACCAAATGCGAGGCCCCCGGCGTGAACATTGGGGCAGGAAACATTCAGCTCATAGGCCGCAATTCCCTCAGCCTGGTTGAGCCGTTCGATAACCTGGATGTATTCGACCACCGTGTAGCCGAACACGTTGACGATGACCTTGCAGCGCGGATAGCGCTTCATGGGCGGCAGTTTCCGCTCCAGGTAGTCCTCGACGCCCACATTCTGCAGTCCGATGGCGTTGAGCATGCCCGCCGCTGTCTGCACAATGCGCGGCGCGGGATGACCGGTCATTGGCTCGAAAGAGATTCCCTTGGTAACGAATCCACCGATCCGATCCAGCGAGACAATCTCTTCAAATTCAATGCCGTAGCCGAAGGTGCCGCTGGCGGCGAAGATGGGGTTGGTCAGTTCGAGACCGGCCAACGTCACTCTCATGTCGGGTTTCACTTGGCGGCATTCTTCCTTTTATTCATTCTATTCCGCCGCGGCACCTGGAAGGCGACCTGCAATTACAGGCGGGGCGCCACCCATGGTTTTCTCTAGGCGCGGACGTTTAGCGCGCCAACTTGATCTCGCGAGGTCAGTTCGGCTCAAAAGCGGAGATTCTTTGGCGGTTCCCCAAATATCTGAATAAGAAAAAACTATATCCGCTGCACCCTTTCCTCGCAGGTAGCGTCTCATTGAGTACCATGGGCAGATTCCCCTCGCATTTCCTCAAACCGGGATTCTCGGCCTTTCTCTCAGCCATTGTCTTGCTTCTTCCCCTGTGTGCCCATGGCTCAGGCATTCCATACGTTCAACAGCATTCCAATCATCCTCTTGTGGTTGGTTACTTCACCCAGGGAGGTATCTATTATCCGCGGCCCTTTTACTTGAAGACGCTGGTCACGAATGGCAGTGCCGCGCACCTTGACCAGATCAATTACTCGCAGGGCTCTGTGAGTGGCGGGCGCTGCTCGGTGGCCGATCCCAATGCGGATCTCAACATGATCTATACGGCCGAAACCAGCGTCAGCAGTGTGCCGGACCGGCCCGATTCGCCCTTCCGTGGCTATTTCCACCAGCTCCGGGAGTTGAAACGCCGCTACCCTCGCTTGAGAGTCCTCATCTCCCTCGAAGGGAAGGCCAGCGATTTCGCCCTGGATGCAAAGCCTGAAAACCGCTACGCCTTCGTGGCCTCCTGCGTAGACACTTTCATTCGCGGCCACTTCGCAGCTGGCGTAAGCGAGCCAGGCCTGTTCGATGGCGTTGACATCGACTGGGAATCCCCTCAAGCCGACGACGCCGCTGATTTCCGCGCCCTGGTCGAGGAATTTCGCCGCCAGATGAACGCCGTCCGTCCCGGCCTGCGACTCTCCATCGCGGTCGGTGAGAGTCCCGAGGCGCTGCCCGGCACCAATTTCGCCGCGATCGCACCATTGGTCGATCAGGTGGGAATCATGAACTACGACTACGCAGGACCCTGGAGCCAAACCACCGGACTCCTCGCACCACTTTTCGCCGGCGGTCATTCCAGCAGCATTGAACGAAGCATCGCGAGCTACAGGGCTCACGGAGTTCCGGAGCGCAAATTGCTCATGGGACTTCCCTTTTATGGGTACAGTTGGACCGGAGTTTCGAACACAAGCAACGGCCTCTTTCAGCCCGGCAGCGCTGTCCGTGGCGACCGGCCATATAACTACATCCGTACGCTCGCCGCACCCTTCGCCGCGTATCGTGACCCGCGCTCGCAGGCACCGTGGCTGTTTGACGGCCAGACTTTCTGGACCTATGAAGACCGCGTCTCGGTTCGCTACAAAGTCAGTTACTCCCGTAGTCAGCACCTCGGCGGAATCATGATCTGGGAACTCAGCGGCGATACCGCCGATGCTGAGCTCCTCACCACCGTGTTTCGCTCCTTGCATCACCCGCTGAAAAACAAAGTGTTTGCAAAGATGAGAACACCCGAGTTGAACCTCTCAGGATACTGAGGAGTTTCTGTAGCTTTGCGCACCGATGCCGAAGCGTCTCAGCGCCTGATTCGACCTTTACACCCAAAAACAGCTACGGGCGGCCTTCTGTGGGCCGCCCGTAGGATACAGCTTTGAAGTCCCTTACGCCGTAACCGGTTCAGTAGCGATTACATTCACCGGCGTCAGCCAGCCAAAGCGGTCGGGCTTCAGTCCGTTGGCAATGCCGA
>PKXI01000462.1 GCA_003133425.1 Acidobacteriaceae bacterium | reverse complement strand
TCATCCCTGCCCGCCACCTGTCCGGACCTGTTCGCGAAAGGCGGTTTCGTGGCCGGATGGCATTTTGGCTAGGGACAACTACAACCGAGGCCTAAAACTAGCCGGCCGAGATCTTCACAGGCTTTCTCAATTTCGTGAAATTGTGAGGCGTTGAGGTTGCCCGCCGCAGGTGCTGCGAATGCTCGCAAGCTGCTTGGTATCAGGCGAATGTAAGAGAAATGAGCGATCGCTGATGTAGCTCAATTTGAGGGCGAGATTGAGGATCAGGCTAGATCAAGCGTTGCCTTACACTTTTGCTTCCGGCGGATCGGCATCACCTTCGAGTGGAAGAGTATCTGGCAAATCAAAGCGGGCCACGCCTATCCGGAAGTCAGCCATTCCGTAGTAGACGTCATAGCGATCGGGTGTGCCAAGGTCGCTGCGCCTGTCGATTCCGGTGGGGAATACGACGTTTGCAATGGTCCCGTTTTGCTCTTGCGGCAGGCTCGGCGTCAACAGGGGCTCCGCCGAGCGATAGCGAATGACAAGTGGATGCTCCTTTGAGAAAACCATCACACCGGCCGAGTAACGTAACTGATGACCCATGTTATCTGGCGCCACGATTTCGCTAACGCCGTGGTAGATGATCAGCCAGCCGTACCTTGTCAGCACGGGCGGAGTGCCGCCCCCGATCTTCAGGCGTTCCCAGGGCGATACAGGAGCTGCCAACCGGTGGTGGAAAGTGAATTTGCCGGTGTGAAATGGCTTATTGTTCGGTGTCATTCGACAGTACGAAATCCAAATGCTCTCCCTGTCAATGTCTACATCCCGTTTCGCAGGACTGCATGCGGTTTCTTCGGGGCGAGTGCCCGGAAAAAGAGGCCGGTGGAGCATTGCCAACTCCGGCTGACCGGATGGATCGGGAATGATGGCTGGGAAAAGACTGGCATCCTTGTCGTCAACATTATCGAAGTCGATGCCATCTGAGGAAGCAAAGGTCGCGAGTCCCAAACGCCTCCAGTGGAAGAGATCCTCCGATACGGCCAGGGCAATTCTCGGCCCATGGTCCGAGAATGCCGTGTACGTCATAATGTAGTGTTTAAGCGGTTCCACGAACGTGACGCGAGGATCCTCGCAACCACCACTGCCGTCGGGCCGCAGCTCATAATCAGCTTCCGGCTCCAGGGCGATACCGAGCCGCTCCACGCCAGTCGGATCACCGATTCCATTGAACAGCACTCGTACAATCCCGATGCGCGAGTAATTCCCCTTCGCGACCATCCGAGGAAAGAGGTATAGCTCACCATCCTGGCCACGGGCAGCAGCGGGATTGAGAACGCCTTCGACCTCCTGGAGATTTCCTGGCTCCGGCTCCATCAACATTCCCAGGCGACTCAGCTTGAACACACTCATCGATCCACCTCAAAGTGTTGCGTACGCTTATCGTCTCCCAGGCAAGCGATGATTGCTTCGATCACCCGCTTGGTCTCATCCGGGTTTCGAACCGGGATGGATATAACGCCTGCCTGTTCGGCCGGGTAGTCGTTCCCGCCAACAAACAGGGCATCGCCAACAAAAATCATCTCGTTTAGCGAGATCCCGAGAATGTCTCGCAGCTTTCCAATTCCGTAGGCCTTGTCGATTCCAGGTTGAGTGATGTCGATGGATGTCGCGCCTCCTATGCGGACGGAGAACTCAGGGATGAAGGTTTCAACGATCGATTGAATCTTCTTCCGTTTGGCAATGTCGGGGTCCCACTTGTTCTTTTCTGCCAGTGGAGCCTCCTGACCCAATGCAGAATAGGTAATCTGGCTTCCTCGGTCTTCAATTGTCTCTCCCCAGGTCTTTTCGACACTAAAGCCAGCCATCTCCACAGCCTTCTTGAGTGAACTGACAATTTTCTCCTTTTCCTCCGGAGTGAAATCTTCTGAATAGAGCTCTTTCCAATCTCCTGCGTACTGGAAGAACTTTGTCCCGCAGGTTGGAAGCAATGATAAATTTGCGAGGCGATCGTCGTGGGGAAGATTGGAGAGCACCTGCTTCTCGAACTGAGCCCACGCACCGCCTGAAATTACTGCAACATTGACGATACCTAGAAGGTCATGCAGCAATGCCAGTGTTTCCGCATCGACAGGCAACTTACTTGGCGCCAGGGTCCCGTCCAGATCGAACACAATGAGTTTCTTCATTCATCTCCACCTCTGAGAGTTCGCGAAATTAGCGTGAGCTTCCGCACTTCGCTATATCGCACTGTCGTCAATTCCGCACGATCACCAATTCATTACGATCCATGGATTGCAATCTCCAGCAGGGTTACTTCCTGGCTGGGTCGAAACGCACACGCTCCGGCCTCAGCAGGCAAGAGCCATACGTCTCCTTTGCCTACGGCATAAGGGATGTTGCCGTGCTCAACCTGTCCTGAGCCCCCAATGCAAACCAGCACTCGCGGCTCTGCCGTGGTCCCAACCGGGAAGGGTGCTTGACCGAGCAATCGCCACAACCTGAATGGCGCGCAATCGAAGAGGCTCTCGCGCTCAACGGGCATGGTGGACTCTATGCGCGGCGCGACCAGGCCACTGGCGCTCCCTTCAAAATCGATGCAGGCAAACGCCTGATCTACCTGCAACGCCCGTGGTTTCCCAGTCTTCGCGTCGATGTGACCCCAGTCGTAAAGGCGGAATGTGACGTCGCTGTTTTGCTGGACCTCGAAGACAACAACGCCGCCGCCCAAGGTGTGGACCGTTCCCGCAGGGATGAATACGGCATCGCCCGGCTTCGGAACAATGTGCACCAGTTGATCCGAGAGGGTTCCGTTGACGAGGGAGCGCCGCAGACCGTCAGCAGTCGTGTCTGGCTTCAAACCTGCATAGATACGGCTTTTCTTCTCTGCCTCGATCACCACCCAGGCTTCGGTCTTCCCTGTCTCGCCGACTGGAATGAGGTCTCGGCAGGCGTCGCTGGGATGCACCTGCACAGAAAGGATTTCGCGTGCGTCAAGAAATTTGAGGAGCAGCGGAAAGCGGTGGAAGCGCGGAGCCAGCTTACCCATTAGTTGCACATGGAACTGTCCCATTAATTCACCAATGGTCCGCCCCTTCAGCGGCCCGTTGGCGACCTGGCTTTGATGATCGTCGCGGTCGCTGAGCACCCATGCTTCGCCGATCGGACCATCGTCCGGAAGAGGCGCGGAGAGCAGGCCCGACAAGCGACGTCCGCCCCAGAGGCGATATTGGTAAATCGGATCGAACCGCAGAGGGTACAACGGTATTTGATTCATGCTTTGTTTTCCAACGCTTGTCCTCGCAAGGTTCCGGTCATTTTTTCTCCATCGCGCCGGAGTATTGGCCGGCGCGGGCAGCCTGGTTGCAATAGGCGCGGTGATACAAGGCCTGCTGCGCCGCCAATACGTTGCTATCCTGCCCCTTCCAAATCTCCAAGGCGGGTTGNNTTGGCCGCCCGACAAGAACGCAATCGCAGGAACTGCGGCAGGGACAGCTCGCAAAAAGCAATTCACCGTTGCATCGGCCACTTCATCCACGGTCTCCTGCCTGGTGCAGGCTAATCCGGGGAGCACCATGTTCGGCTTCAGAATCATTCCTTCTAGCATCACTCGTTGCGCAAACAGCTCGCTGAACACCGTTCGCAGCAATTCGCCCGTAACTTTATAACATTGCTCCAGCGTATGCTCTCCATCCATGAGTACTTCAGGTTCAACAATAGGAACGAGGCCAGTTTCCTGGCACAGCGCCGCATAACGAGCCAGGGCATGCGCATTGGCTTCGACCGAACCCCAGCTCGGAATTCGATCGCCAATCGCAATCACCGCGCGCCACTTGGCAAAGCGTGCGCCCATTTGAAAGTATTCGGCAAGGCGGTCGCGCAATCCGTCCAGGCCCTCTGTCACCTTCTCTCCGGGATGCCCTGCCAACTCCTTTGCGCCAGCGTCCACCTTGATCCCAGGAACGATTCCCGCCTCGATCAGGACTTTGATGAAGGGAGTGCCATCGTTCTTTTGCTGACGGATCGTCTCGTCGTAGAGAATCGCGCCGCCGATGCACTCGCCTAGCCGGGGAGTGGTCACGATCAATTCGCGATAGGCTCGTCGAGCTTCAACGGTCTGCGGAATCCCCAGGCTGGCAAATCGCCTGTTGCAAGTCGGATTGCTCTCATCCATTGCGAGCAGGCCCTTGTTGTCGGCAAAAAGAGCTGTCGCCGTGTCTTTAAGCGTCTTCGATTTCATTTAGGACCACTCCTCTTCCCGTCCCGGTTCTACAGCACTCGAATCTGCTGCACGCGAACATCGGTGGATGATCTGGCATCGGCATCACGGAACAAAGACTAACTGAAAACGATCGTAAGCGTCGCACATACCATGTGGTTGCCGACGTTAGGGTTCGTGTAGTTTCTGTTTGTTCAAGGCTGACCGCTCCAGCCGGAATGGTGCAACACCCGACCTAGGACTAACAATCACTATCGAGCGAGATATGACGAAGGAACCGGTCACTTTTGAGCAGTAAGCACACTTCCGTGCATGACGATAGCACCAAACTTCATGAGTGATGTGGCCGTGAGGCAATTCACACGAGTGAGCAGAATTGACCGGATCGTCATCGCCGCCGGTGGAATTCTGGAAGAACGCGATAGTCGAAGCGACCATTCGGCTTACGACCATATTTGTCGCCGGAAAATGCCGCGGAGGTACCAAGGATTCTGCACAAAAAGAGAGTTGGGACCAATACGGTTCATCAAGAGTTTCCGTCCTGTCGCCGCGTATATTTACGGTCGGGCAAATTGCAGCAGCATCTGAAGAGTCAACGATCATCGGAAGTGGAAGGAACATGACGACAACCATTGCACCAGTAACTCAACTCGACGCCTGGAAAGCCCTCGAAGCTCACGCGTTCAAGACTCACGAACTGCATCTGCAAAAGCTGTTCGCGGAGGACCCTGAGCGCGGAAAACGCTTGACCATCGAGGCCGTTGGTATGTACTTCGATTATTCGAAGAACCGCATTACAGACGAGACTATTCTGCTCCTGCTCGATCTAGCTGAAGAATCCGGCCTGCGGTCTCGCATTGATGCGATGTTTAGCGGGGAAAAGATCAACGTCACCGAGAAGAGGGCTGTTCTACATGTGGCCCTGCGAGCCCCGAAAGGTGACGAAATTCTCGTAGATGGTGTAGATGTTGTGCCGCTGGTCCATGCCGTCCTGGGCAAGATGGCTGACTTCTCCAACCGTGTGCGCAGTGGAGAGTGGAAGGGCTATACCGGAAGACCCATCCGCAATGTCATCAATATTGGCATCGGCGGTTCGGATCTGGGGCCGGTGATGGCCTACGAGGCCCTCCGCCACTATTCCCAGCGCGACCTGACCTTCCGCTTTGTCTCCAATGTAGACGGCACCGACTTTGCCGAGGCTACACGCGATCTTGATGCCGAGGAGACGCTTTTTATCNNGCCATCGCCAAACATTTCGTCGCCGTCTCGACCAATGCCGAGGGGGTGGAGAAGTTCGGCATCGACACGGCGAATATGTTTGAGTTCTGGGACTGGGTGGGCGGCCGTTATTCGATGGACTCGGCGATCGGGCTCTCCACCATGATTGCGATCGGCCCGGACAACTTTCGAAACATGCTCGACGGCTTTCATGAGATGGACGTCCACTTTCGCACTGCACCTTTCAAGCAGAACCTGCCTGTGCTCATGGGGCTCCTTGCAATCTATTACAACAATTTCTACGGCGCGCAGAGCGTTGCAGTTCTCCCCTATGAGCAGTACCTGAAGCGATTCCCAGCTTATCTGCAGCAGTTGACAATGGAAAGTAACGGCAAACATGTGACGCTGGATGGAAAGAAGATCGACTACCAGACGGGCCCGATTTATTGGGGAGAGCCAGGCACCAACGGACAGCACTCCTTTTATCAACTGCTGCATCAGGGAACCAGGCTCATACCCTGCGATTTCATCGCATTTGCTCAGCCGTTGAATCGGATCGGCCGCCATCACGACATACTGCTGTCCAACGTTTTCGCTCAAGCTGAAGCTCTGGCCTTTGGCAAGACCACGCAGGAGGTCGAGGCGGACGGTACGCCTCCGTGGCTCGCGCCTCACAAAACCTTTGAGGGCAACCGGCCNNCAGTGGGGAGTGGAATTGGGAAAGGTTCTAGCCCAACGCATCATTCCAGAACTCGAGAGCGAAACTGAGCCAACATTGCAGCACGATAGTTCGACCAACACCCTCATTCAGCGCTACCGGAAACTCAAGGCAACCTCATGATGACTTGGAGCTTCTTCCAACTCGGAAGCTCGCTACTCTTGGCCCATTTGAACAGTGAAGAGGAAAAGCACACGCCATGACACCTTCTGCGGCTCTTTCGACGACGATTGCACCGCCTGCATTGGACGAGCTGTGCATCAACACGCTTCGCTTTCTGGCCGTGGACATGGTGCAGAAGGCCAACTCGGGCCATCCTGGTTTGCCCATGGGCTCGGCATCGATGGCGTACGCGCTCTGGGATCGATCGCTCAAGTTCAATCCGCGCGACCCCGACTGGCCGGACCGGGATCGGTTTGTATTGTCGGCCGGACATGGGTGTGCGCTGTTGTACGCACTGCTTCATGTCACAGGCTTCGACCTGCCTCTTGATGAACTTAAGAGGTTTCGCCAGTGGGGCAGTCGCACGCCCGGGCATCCGGAATACGGCAAGACTGCGGGCGTCGAGGCGACCACGGGGCCATTGGGGCAAGGCCTAACCAACGGAGTCGGCATGGCCATTGCCGAGGTAGCGCTTGCAGCGAGATTCAATCGACCTGGCCACAGAATCGTGGATCACCACACCTATGTGCTAGTTAGCGATGGAGACCTTGAAGAAGGTATCTCTTCCGAAGGCGGATCGGATGCCGGCCACTTGCATCTGGGCAAACTCATCGTTCTCTATGCCGATAACCACATCACGATCGAAGGCAGCACGGAATTATCATTCACGGAGGATCGCATAGCGCGGTTCGCCGCTTTCGGCTGGCACGTACAGAGAGTGGAGCGGAGCAACGACGTCGAAGCGATTGCACTCGCACTCGAGAAAGCCCGTGAAGAAACCGGGCGGCCGTCCTTGATTGCCGTTCGCACTCACATTGGCTTTGGCAGCCCGCACAAGCAGGACACGGCCGCGGCGCACGGAGAACCGCTTGGCGTAGAAGAAGTCCGTCTGACCAAAGAGGGGATGGGTTGGCCGGTTGAATCTCCCTTCCATATTCCCGAGGAGGCCCTGGGACATTTCCGGGAAGCTGTCGCGCGAGGAACATCCGCACAGTTGGAATGGGAGTTGCGTTTCAAAGCTTTTGCGGTGAGGTTCCCTGACTTGGCTGCAGAGTTCAACCGAGTTATCGACCGGCGCCTTTCCAAGGATTGGGATGCCAATTTGCCGATCTTCACTGTGGCGGATGGCCCGATGGCAACTCGCATTGCATCGGGAAAAGCAATTGCCGTACTAGGCGCTCGTTTGCCCGAGATGATGGGAGGCTCGGCCGATCTTAATCCCAGCACCCACACCAATCGAGAAGGCGCCGGAGACTTCGAGCCGGAGAACTGGGGCGGACACAACATGCACTTCGGCATTCGCGAGCATGCCATGGGCGCCATCCTGAATGGAATGGCATTGCATCGCGGCCTCATCCCGTATGGCGGCACGTTCCTGGTATTCAGTGATTACATGCGTCCCCCAATGCGCCTGGCGGCCATGAACGCACTGCCGGTGATCTATGTCTTCACCCATGACAGCATTGGCATGGGCGAAGACGGACCTACCCATCAGCCTGTCGAGCAATTGGTCGGGCTGCGTTCGATCCCCGGTATGTTTGTCCTTCGACCGGCGGATGCAAACGAAACAGTGGCCGCCTGGCGAATTGCCATCGGCAGAAAGAAGGGTCCCGTTGCACTGATCCTCACACGCCAGGGACTCCCGGTATTTGGTCTGGATAAATATCCCGGGATACCCGCGGGAGTGCCGCTCGGCGGCTATATTCTTGCGGATTGTCCCGTGGGTACAAAACCGGATATCGTTCTTGTCGCGACCGGCTCGGAAGTCCATTTGGCGATCGAGGGCCGCGATCGACTGGCGACTGAGGGCGTTCAGACGAGAGTGGTGAGCATGCCGAGCACAAATCTCTTTGCTTTGCAGCCGGACGATTATCGAGAAAAGATCTTGCCCGCGGGTGTGCCAATGCTGGTCATCGAGGCCGGCGGCACTCTTGGCTGGAGATCGTATATAGGCCCGCAAATCGACGTGATCGGGGTGGACACCTTCGGGGCGTCGGCTCCTGGGGCAGTCGTGATGGAGCATTACGGATTCACGGTGGAGAATGTTTGCAAACAAGCTCACGTCGTGCTCGACCGTCGGAAGGAGAAAGCATAATGCTCGTGGGGATTGCGTCGGACCACGGCGGCTTTGCGTTGAAGGAGCAAGTAGCTGAGTTGCTGCGCGGATCCGGCCATGAAGTCGTGGATTTTGGCGCGCACGAACTGAGCCTTGGAGACGACTATCCCGACTTCGTCATTCCTCTTGCCAGGGCAGTCACAGCCGGGCAAGTAGAGCGCGGTGTGGCGCTCTGCGGAAGCGGAGTGGGCGCATCCATTGCGGCGAACAAAGTTGCGGGCGTACGGGCTGGACTCATCCACGATGTGTTCTCCGCCCACCAGGGCGTTGAAGACGACGACATGAATGTTTTTTGTCTGGGTGGAAGGGTGATAGGGTCTGCACTCGCGTGGGAGCTGATCGAGACGTTTCTAAAGGCTCGGTTCAGCGGCGCGGAGCGCCACCAACGCAGAGTCGACAAAGTGAAGGCGCTCGAAATGCATGAGGTTGCGCTTTGACTGTATTCATTGAGCTGACTGCATTCTGGTGCGAAAGAGGAGCGGTTGGCAGTTGCGGTTTGCTGGGGTCGAGCTTCCCGAGGCCGCCAAGGCTAGAGCCGGATGTGTCCGGTATGAGACTGAAACTGGTACTTACAAAGCGCGCGATGGAGGATGTTCCATGATCGAGATTCTGATGAACTTTCCCGACAATGTTATAGCGCTCTCCTGCGAGGGACAGGTCACAAAAGAGGATTATGACGAGATTCTTGTCCCGGCCATTCTCAAAGCGCTCAGCCGGCACGACAAAATCCGGCTTCTCTATAAGACCTCTGCGAATTTCACTGGCTACGACCCAGGTGCTATCTGGGAGGACCTGAAGATTGGGGTGGAACATCCCACGAGTTGGGAACGCGTCGCGGTAGTCACGGACGTCGACTGGATCGTACAAATGATGAGGCTACTGAGCTTCCTTATGCCCTGCCCGGCGAAGTTGTTTCCGTCTTCGGAGGTCGCACAGGCGCATGCCTGGATCATCGCCACCAGCTGAGCCCGGAAGGACGCGATGCCGGATGGAGCTCTGCGGCAGCAGCGTCGGAACTTCCGTCCTCACAAACGATATCTCCAGTGTGCGTGCGGGGCTTGGTCGTCGGCCTCTTCTTCTCTGGCGAGAGTGTCAGGAGTACCTATGAGCGTAATGTTGCAGGCGTTTTACTGGGACTGTCCCGGGAAAGAAAAACAGGATCACAACTGGTGGAACTTTGTTGCCGAGCATGTTGAGGACCTTTCGAAATCCGGCTTCGATTCACTCTGGCTACCGCCCGTCTCGAAAGCCGCCCAGACCCGTTCCATGGGCTATGACCCCTACGATTACTTCGACCTGGGCGATTATGACCAGAAAGGCGGTAAGAAGACCTGGTACGGAAATCGCGCTGAACTCGTGGCGCTCATTAAGAAGGCGCATGACAACCGCATGGGCTGCTATGCGGACATTGTGATAAGTCATAACTCCGGCGGGGACGAAGAAGAATCCAACCCACTCGACGGGCAAATGCGCTGGACCAAATTCTATCCGAAAAGCGGCCGTTTTCCTCGCGATTGGAACTGCTTTCATCCCAGCCGGTATGAAGTTACGCTGGACGGCGAACTCTTCGCCGAGTTCCCGCACCTCTGCCATCGCAACCCGCTCGTCTACGCCTCCATCATGGAATACGCGCAGTTGATTATCGAGGAGTTGGGTTTCGACGGTTTCCGCTTCGACTTCGTCAAAGGCTACGGTGCGTGGATGCTAGGCACAATGGCCAAGTATCGCTACGTCAAGGATGGCAAGGAATTCAGTCCCTTCGTGGTCGGCGAATACTGGGAAGACGGCGAAAGCATTGAGCACTGGCTCACCAAGGTGAACGGCTTCTCGGACAATCAAGTGGCCGCGTTCGATTTCCCGCTGCGCTACCAGTTGAAGGATGTCTGCGACACGTTCCACTACGATCTGCGCAAGCTGACTCGCGATGGCGCCGTAGTTGCAGATCGCCCCAGGAAGGCCGTCACCTTTGTCGACAACCACGACATGGGCGGCAACACGATCGTGAATGACAAGATGTTGGCTTACTCCTACATCCTGGTGCACGAGGGCTATCCCAGCGTCTTCTGGTACGACTA
>PKXI01000313.1:468-14131 GCA_003133425.1 Acidobacteriaceae bacterium | reverse complement strand
TGCGTGAGGTTCTGCGCCGTGGAGTACAGGCCGCAAAGTTTGGGTGGAACAACGTTCACCATCCTCTTGGTGTTTGAGGATGCGAACGGCGGACTGCGCTTCCTTGTTCACCCCGATCGGCGCTCGCTTGTCCAGCAGGAGGATGTGAATTATATTAACGACCTCTTGCTAGATTCCCTCGAACGGGCAGACGAGCAGCCAGCGGCCTTGTTCGAGCAGTTGTCTTCACTGGGGGTCGGTCCGCTGGTGACCCAGCAGACGGGGGAACGGATTTCAGATTTCCCGTCCCTATCGGAGTTACTTTCTCGGTTTGTGCAACTCTGACGCAAACCCCGCCATCTTTCCTCTTGCAATCCCTAGTGTGAGGCGCAATCATTTCTGCCATGCAAGAAGTGCTGTCAAATGCCGTCGAAGGAAAGACTCCACTAGAGGAGCAAGAGTTCTACGAGTTGAGCTTATTGGATACGCCGAATCAATTGGGAACCCAATACAGCGTTCGGCAAGGCCACGCTCTGTGGTCAGAAATTGATAGACAGATTATGTGGGACGACGAGCAAGTCGAGTATTTCTGGATTCCGGAAGAAGCACAGAAGCGTTACTCAGAGCGCAGACTTGCTCTTGCCGATAAGGGGTTCATCTACTCGGATATGGACTGGTGACGCAAACAGATTCCTCGTGTTCGGAGGTCAAACAGGCTCTACCAACTCAGGCCGATTGTTCCGATCATTACCCACATCCCGGCTGACCGGCCATCCCTTCATCTCCTCTGCTGGATATGGTCTGAGCAAATCCACGGGCGGCTGTGACGGTTCACCCGGCTGTAACCATCGTTCGTAATCCTGCCAGTGGAGTATAACTGGCATTCGATTGTGAATGGATTCCAAGAGTTCGTTGGGGTCCGTAGTGATGACTGTATAGGTCTCAAGCACTTTGCCTGTTTCCTTGTCCTTCCACGAATCCCATAGGCCCGCGAACGCGAATATTGACCCATCATTAAGGGAGATTGCATACGGTCGTTTCGTCTTCGCGTCTAGTTTCTTCCACTCATAAAACTAATCGGCGGGTACAAGGCAACGACGGCTCTTCATCGCCTCCCGGTAGGCCGGACTCGTTACGACCGTCTCCGCCTTCGCATTGATTGTGTTGAACGCCATCTTGCCGTCCTTCGACCAGAACGGAACGAGACCCCACCGTATGATGGTCAGCTCCCTTTCTCCAGTGTCGGGACTGAATCTGACGACCGGCTGGAAGGACTGTGGAGCAACATTATAGGATGGCGCCAAGTAGGAGTCATCAAACACGGTTGTGTTGTGGGCTTGCATCCACTCCGCGATGAACTGTGTGCTTTCGGCAACGGTGCGCCGAGAGTGACGGTGTTTTCACGAGTCGCTTTACTGGCGGCCCAAAAGCTTGGTTACATGCGGAAAAGACGCTCGGCACTGGGATATGCCGGCTGGAAGTCGAGGGCGGAGGCTTGACACGTGATGCCTTCAAGAAGCGAGAACCCTATTGCTGCCGACAATCCATGGATCGAACTCTACCGCGGAACACAATATAACCATTTGCTCATCGGTGGGGACCTCTGTAAGTTCAAGGGATAGCCCGACGCATAAACGAAGGGCTTTTTGCTGTGCCCAGATGCAGCCTTCGATTAGAACAATTCGATGGCCGGCCGGTCGTCGCGATCGCTTTGTGCGGTGCCGCCTGCCACAGCAAGGTGGGTAACAGTCTGGCTCGCCATATGATACTTGTTGAGATGGCCCTCCAGCATAGCCTTGAAGGTGACTTCGAGCTGTCCGTCCGAGGAAGGATCGTCCAAGCAACCGGATAGGTGTTGCAAGTGTTCACGCATTTCGAGAAGCGCGCCTTGGACGTGTTCTACCCTTTGCCGCATCACATCCTGGAACTGGATGTGTCCCAGCACCTGCAACAATCGATCCTCCATCTCCGTGTGACCCGTTTCCACACTGTGGAGGACTTCGAGCAGCAACTGAGTGCCCTGACTGAACTGCTGTTGAATTTCGGCCAATTGCAGGACCATTTCACGCATTTCGCTGCCATCGGAGAGGTTCTCCAGCGTGGTCTTGACACCGACTCCAACTCTGAGCGTCTTGTCTACGACAGCGTTGATCGAGTTGGCAATCTCTTTGGCGGCGTTAGCAGTCTTCTTGGAGAGCTTTCGGACTTCGCCGGCCACCACAGAAAAGCCGCGACCTGCCTGGCCGGCTCTTGCTGCCTCAATCTCGGCGTTCAGGGCCAGGAGATTGGTTTGCGTTGCGATGGTAGCAATTACCCCAATCAACGGTTTCAGCGCGCCAACTTCGCTTCCCAGACCCAGAATGGCCTGAATGTCGCGTTGCAGATCGTGGGCCTGAAACTGCAAGTGCGTTTCGACCTGGGCGATAAGCTCCTGGCTTTGCCCGACGCGCCGAGTGACATCTGTCAAGTTCGTGCCGCTCCGAATGGAGTCGCCGATGCGGTCGCTTTGCTGGCTGGACTGCGCATTCAGAAGATTGAGTTGTTCGATCGCCGCCAGAACCTCGACCTCGGATTCGGCAAGAGACCCGCCTATCTGCTCGTGCATGACGTCGATGTAAGGCTTGGAGTCCTCGATGTCCACCGCGAAAGATTTGCGAGCCACCAGCATGTGCGTCAATTGGTCGCAGTTAAGCTGATCGAATTCGAATATCTTGGAAACGCCGCGTCTGGCCTGCCTCCAATTTGCCCATTCAACGACAAGCAAGGGTACAAAGTTGAGAACTGCCACCAGCGCGGCGATGCGCATCGAATTGGGGAGGAAAACCGGTCCTTGGGTATGGTACAAGGCCACGCAAAGCAGCACATCGCACAGGAATCCAATTGCCACTTGAATGAGTAGCCGCTTTTGAATGCGACGAAGCCGTGACTCGCGATCATTCATGACCTCGGCCCCCTCATCGCAGTAAGATCAACTCGCGTTCGAAACGTCGTTCCGGGTTCATTTGACAGCACCAACACCATGACCTTACGCTCCCGGCAAAACCTGTTTGATGACCTTAAGTAGGTCGTTGCCCAATACCGGCTTCACCAGCCAGCCGGTGGCGCCGAGACGCCTGCCCTCGTCGCGTTTGGCAGCCTCGCTTTCAGTGGTCAGCGTTAGAATGGGAAAAAATCGGCAGCCGGGCAGCGCGCGCACTTTGCCAATCATTTCCAGGCCCCCCATGACGGGCATATTGATGTCGGTGAGTATGAGGCTGGGTTTGAGTCCGGCTTTCAGCTTGTCGAGCGCCAATTGCCCATTGCTGGCTGTTTCCACCTGATAGCCGCCTATGGACAGAGCGCTCTTGAGGCTCATCAGCATAGTGGCTGAATCGTCGACGACCAGAATTGTCTTTGCCATAGAAGCCTCTCATTCCCCGGATTTCAACGCCGGTTCCAGCCACGCCCGCAGTTCAGCGTTCTTCGGCCAACTGGATATACCGGTTTTAGCTGTCATCAGGACCTGGAGGTCTGCAGTGTGAAGATGGCTGCAGGCGGACAGGTCTGCCTTGGCGGCAGGCCTCTTTTGGAGCCATTCGAGCAGCCCTTCGGCCTCCTCCACGCTCACTTCGTCACGGAATATGGCGCGATTCCTTTTGAATTCGATTGGCATCAGACAATCTCCCGAACATTGAGAATCATGAGGACTGAGCCGTCGCCCATCAAGGCCGAACCCGAGTAGGCGGACAGGCCGGACAAAAAACCACCAAGAGGTTTCTGAATGAGCCCGATGGTTTCCTTGAATCCATCCACCATCAATCCAAAGATCTCACTGCCAGTCTGAACGAGAAGTACAGCTAGTTCATCGTCCGAATTCAGCCGTGGGACAGATGGAATCCCAAGCAGTGTGTTGAGCGCCTTGAGCGGAACGATGCGCCCACGCAAAACGGCCGTCTGGCTCTGTTTGATCGCACGAATTGCGCTTCTGGGGACTCGAACAGTCTCTACCACGTTGTCCATCGGCACACCAAACAGTTGCCCGTCGGACTCGATGACCATGACCTGGGTCACAGCCATCGAAAGCGGGAGCGAGATTCGAATCGAGGTGCCTTTGCCCAATTCACTTTCGATTACAACGGTGCCATTGATCTTCTCGACCGCCGAGCGGACCACGTCCATGCCCACTCCGCGCCCGGAGAGGTCGGACACCACTTCGGCAGTGGACAGACCGGCTGCAAAGATCAGGTTGATGGCCTCCTGGTCACCGATGCGCTCCAGCATCGCTTCGTCAATCAACCCTTTTTCGTATGCCTTGCGCTTTATAACTGAGGGATCGATGCCTTTGCCGTCGTCGATGATTTCAATCACCACCCGGTCGGCCTGCTGTGCGGCGCGAATGGTCAGCGTGCCTGTCTCCGGCTTGCCACATGCGCGCCTGACCTCCGGAGTTTCAAGCCCGTGATCGAGACTGTTGCGTACGATGTGAATCAACGGGTCAGCCAGTGATTCGATGATGTTCTTGTCGGCCTCCGTCTGCTCGCCTTCAAGCACCAGTTGGACTTCCTTGCCGAGTTTGCGTGAGATGTCACGCACCAGGCGCGGAAAGCGCTGGAAGACAAACGAGACCGCCATCATGCGCACCTGCATGATGGCGTCCTGCATTTCGTCGGCGATGCGATTGATCACTGAATATTGGCCTTTGATCTCTCGGGAAAGTTCGCGGATGCCGAACTGGACCTCGGCCCGTTGGGCGAGATACGGCAGGGCGTTCTTTTCGACCACAAGTTCGCCGATTAGGTTCATCAGCCTGTCGATCTTGGTCTGATCGACTTTGAGACTCCTTGGACCGTTAAAGGCGTCTTCAGTCCGGCGTCCAAACTTGATTCCGTCATCCGCCACAACTTTGCTGGGATCGCGTTCCGGAGAAAAGCCAATGTCCGCGGTCGATTCGACATGAACGGTAGGAATCCCGTCGTTAGCGACCGGCGACATTGGAAGACTGGTCTCCAACAGGAGGTCCTTGTGCCCATCGAGCCATGCCATCAAAAGCGTATTGTGGCCGGTTGCCAAGGCTTCTTCGAGCGCTGCCTGAATGTCGATCTGGGCGGACGTTTCGCCCACAGCCTGACTCAGATTGGTCAGCACCTCAGCAACTGACCTAAGCCTGCCCACGTGCCATGCGGGACGATCTTCGAGGAGAAGAATCTGCCGCTGAGCTGCAAGAATCCTGTTGAAGGCGGCCTCGTCGTCGTCCGAGAACGATCGAGTCCGATTCGCAGTCGAGGGAGCCTTCCTCGATCTATTCACTTCCTCCTGTTTGTTCACGAGCCACGACGGACGAATGGCAGTTATTTCCACCTGGTCCGGAAGATAGCGGTAGTACTGGTCAAGCTCCTCGCGTGGCGCGTTGGTTAGCAGATCGAACCCGAGCAGGCAACTGTAAGTGTCCAACTCGGCGAGCGAAGGCAATGGCTCACGCGCCAGCACCCGGCCCCACATAAGTCCAGGAGTCTGCCGTGCGCTGTTAAGCGGATCGTCCCCATGGAAGAAGCATTCCCGCTGTGGCCTATAGGTAATCCAATGCAGTTGATCTCCGTGACGGCATTGCTCAAGAGCCGCCAATCGCACGGCTTCGGGGATGCTTCCTAATGGCGACGGCCGGAAACCCGGATTATCTGCATTCGGAGCCGCACAATTCGTGCTCCCACTGTTTGATCCAGCTGCCAACGCCGTGTCTTCACTCGATATCAGGTTCGGCATCAGCTTTCGAAGAGCTTCAGTCATCTGCTGAGATTCGGCAGCCCGAGATGCATCGATCTTTTCCGTAGATTCAATTTCGCCACAAAGTACGCCTACATAGTCCATCGCGTCCAGCAAACGGTCCGCCAGCTCGCGGGAATAAGTTGAACGGCCGCTTCTGACCATCCCCAGCAGGTCTTCCCCGGCATGAAGTACGCGGGTCATCTCGGGGAAAGTGAACAGACCGCTGTTTCCCTTCAACGTGTGCACGCTGCGGAAAAGCTCGTTGAGGATGTCCTGGTCGTCGGGCGCGTCTTCCAGTTGCATCAACTTCTTGCCAGTGTTTTCCAGAAGATCGCGAGCTTCGGAGAGGAATTGTTCCAACAATGGGTTCGGGGGCAACGGTTTCATGGGCAAGGCGCTCATTGGATTGCCTCCCCAAGCAGGAGACGAACATAAGAAAGAAGCTGCGCCTGCCGAACGGGCTTAATGAAATAGCTGTTGGCGCCGGACTGGTAAGCCGTCTTCTCGTCCCGCGCTTCGGCTTCGGTAGATACCATGATCGCCGGCTGCTGTGCGATTTGTTGCTGACGCAGTTCGCGCAGGAAGCCATAGCCGTCGAGCTTGGGCATGTTGATGTCCACTAGATAGAGATCGAAGGGCGATTCGAGGGCTTTCTCCAGCGCCTCGATCCCGTTCCATGCCTCCTCCACCGTGTAACCGGCAGGTTCCAGAATGCTGCGATGGTACATGCGCACCGTAGCTGCATCGTCGACAATCAGGATGCGTTTCATCGAGTCTCAAGCCCTTTCTGGTATACGATCGCGTCGGGAAACTTGCGCACCTTGAACAAAGACGAGATCCGGCTCATGGATTCTGAATGGCCCAGGCAGATGAAGCCCCCCGGATTCAGCGCTTCGTAAAAGGTCTCCGCAGCCGTCGTGCGAGAGACGTCGTCAAAATAGATCAGCAGGTTACGGCAAAAGACGACATCGAAGTTACGGTAGGTGAGTGTATCGGCGGACTCTGAGAGATTGACCCTGGTAAATTCGACCGCTTGGCGCAGATCGTCGCAGAGCTGATATTCGTCGCCGGCGCTCTTGAAGTATTTCCCCAACCATTGAGGTGGCACGTTCTGCACAGAGCGGGCCGAATAGCGGCCGGCGCGCGCACGGCGCAGGATGCTGGTGTCGATGTCCGACGAGACGATCTCCACATCCCACTCCGTAATGCCGCTCCACTTTTCCAGCAGGTACATGGCGATCGAATACGGCTCCTCTCCGGAAGAGGAGGGAATGCACCAGATACGGATTGCATCCGAGCCGGTCCTGTGCCGGACAATCTCCGGAAGGATGGAATCGACCAGACACTTGAATTGGTATTCCTCGCGCAGAAAGTAGGTCTCGTTCACCGTCATCAGGTTGGTGAGCTGTTGCAGTTCCTCGCCCGATGCCTGGAAACGCAACATGGTAAAGTAACCGCGAAAATTGGCGGTTCTCGTAGCCTCGATGCGTTCGACCAGACGCTTGTCCACAAAGTAGCGCTTGGACGCCTCGAAGCTGATGCCGGTCCTGCGATAGAAGAACTCCTTGAACTTCAAGAAGTCTTCCATGCTGATGCTTGGGCCGGGGCCCGGCAAGGACGCATATGAGGTCATGAGAGAGTCAGACCTCCCGAATGCGTTTGATCGCCAGATCGGCGGCAAACTGGATGTAGGCTTCGGAGCGAAAGCGGTCCTTGAGCCGGACAAGCGGATCGATGGCCGCCTCCGTACCCACTTCGCAGAGTAGATCGACCGCAGTGGCACAGACATTCACATGCTTGTCCCGTTCGATCACTTCGATCAGCCAGCTTTCGGCCTCCTGATGCCGCTCGGAATCTAGGATATTGACGACGAAGATTCGCACATCCGGATCGGGGTCAGCCAGCAGTGATCGCAGAACGGGCACTACTTCGTCGTTCATGTGCTTGAAAGTCTCGATAACCTCGTTGCGCAGGGCTACGTCTTCGCTGCGAAGACAATCGACCAGCCCGCTGATAGCCGAGGGATCGTTCAGACGAACCAGCGAATTCAGAATCGCCTCACGCACGGCGGCGTCCTGCTCGCGATTCAGGCGGCACACCAATTTCGAAGCGGCATGTGGGCAGGGTACGATGTCGCGTGCGGCATGTCTGCGGGCTGCCGCGTCGGCGTCTTCCAGTGCAGCAGCGAGTTCCTCACAGCTACGCTGCTGCTTCAGCGCGCCGGGCTCGGCTGGTTGGGTTGCTTTCCGCTTTACGAGAGCCATCGTTTTTCCCCTACCTGCCGGCCCAGGTTGAAAGCTGCGCGGCGATTTTTTCAGCGGCCAAGATCAAGCTCGCGCCGCCCTTCCTGACCAGTTCCGCAGGCATGCCATACACCACTGCGGACTCTTCCGATTCAGCAATCGTGTGTCCGCCACGCTTCTTGATTTCAGTGAACGCATCCGATCCATCGTGGCCCATGCCGGTCAGCAACACCGCTGTCGTCCGCTTTGCGTCGTAATGTTGGATTACCGATCGCCCCAGCAGCTCGACAGAAGGGTGCCAGAGGAATTCCGGATTCTCCGGAGAGGGCAAAATGGTTAGCCTGCCGGCCCGGTTTGCCAGCAGCGTGTCTGCCCCACCCCGTCCGATATAGACCTTTCCAGCCTCGATTGCCAAGGCGCTTCCAGCCTCGACAACCTCAAGAGCGCAACACTGATTCAGCCGTTCAGCAAAAGCCCTGGTAAACGCGGCAGGCATGTGCTGCGCCACCAGCACCGGCCAGGGAAATCCCTCCGGCAATCCTGATAGAACTATTTCGAGCGCACGTGGTCCGCCGGTAGAAGCTCCGATCACCAGCAAACCGTCGGTCGCCGCCCCGGTCCGTTTGGGTGCGGAGGCCTCTTGAACCGTCTTATTTCGCTGCTCCTGCATGCGCCGGACAACTCCGGCCGCGGTCAATCCTTTGCCTCTCGGCCGCGCCCGTGCGGCACTTCGTACCTTGGCCACCAGTTGCTCCGTGATCCTGTCGATGGACAAAGAAATGGTTCCGCCAGGTTTGGAAACATAATCTACCGCACCCAGATTAAGAGCCTCAAACGTTGCCAAAGCCCCTTGTTTAGTGAGCGAAGAAACCATGACTACAGCGACAGGCCTTTCGGCCATGATGAGGGAAAGCGCGGTCAATCCGTCCATCTCCGGCATGTTGATATCCAAAGTCACAACATCCGGCTGGAAGTCCCCGTTTTCCCTCACCGCTTCGGCACCGTTTCTGGCTTGGCGGATCTCGAAGTCCCCCTCGGCCTGAAACAGCGTCATCAACTGGCGGCGCATCAGCGCCGAGTCGTCGACAATCAGCAGCTTGACCATGGCTTCACCCCGTCACTGCGGCCAGCGCCTTCAGTTCCTTCTTCGCCATCAGGTGAGGCGGATCGATGAGCTGCACCATCCGCTTCTGTTTCTCCAGATTGGCCATCCGGCTCAACAGTTGGCTTTGCTCGGCTGACAGTTGCGGCGCCGGCTCGATTGCGGCCTTGGGTATTCTCAAGACTTCGGCCACCTGGTCGACGATGAAGCCCGTGCGCACCTCGGAGATGAGAAATACCATGATCCGCTGGCGATCCGTGCGTTCCACCTGCTTGAGACCGAGGCGCAGGCGAAGGTCGATCACCGGCAGCACGGTTCCGCGAAGGTTGATGACGCCCTCGACAAATGAAGGCGCTTTGGGAACGCGAATGAGTTGTTCCGGCACGCGCACAATCTCCTGTACGCTGGCGATCGGCGCACCGAACTCCTCCTTGTCCAGACGAAAAATGACTACTTGCTCGTCGTCGTCCAGGTTGTCATCCTGTTTCGTGTCTGCGCGGTCGCTGTCCAGCTCGCTTTCGTTCACGGTGCTCAGTGCCTCCTTGATGACGGAATGGCCGAAGAGATTGCGCGCGGTAACAATCGATACCAGGCGCTTTCCATTGTCCAGTCGGCAGATTGAAGTGACCTCCGCAAGGTTTCCTTCGCGAGCCAGCATTGCGGGAAGCGCGTCTACTCCGGATTTTGAGACCCGAAGCACTTCGCTGACCGCATCCACTACGACGCCCACTGAGACGCCGCCCATGGTGAGCACGACGATGCGGCTCTTCTCGTCCAGATCGCGGTGCGGCAAGGCGAACATGCTGCGCAGGTTGACCAGCGGCAGAAGACGGCTGCGCAAGGTCATCACGCCGAGAACGTGCGAATTCGAGCGCGGAACATGAATTACCGCCTCCGGCACCTGCACGATCTCCTGCACGTCTTCGATGGCGATGGCGTACTCCTGACCGTCGACATCGAAGCTGACGAGTTGCAACTCGTCGCTCGAGTCTTCTTCCTCACTCTGTACGCTTGCTTGCACGGCTCCTGCCACACCAGTGCTTTTCGATATGGACGCGATCTGCGAGAACTCCCGTTCGATGAGCTTGGCAAAGTCAAGCACCATGATCATCGCGTGGCCGCCGACATCCTTGATGAGGCTAGAGAGCATCTCGGTATTCACCGTGGTCTTGATTGAGCCCACGTCCTCGATATGGCTGGCGTCGACGCCGACCACACTGGAGACACGGTCCACCACAAATCCCAGCGGCTGCCCAACATCCACTACCAGCGCGCGGGTCGAGTCGTCATGGGGCAACTCGGGAAAGCCGAAGAGCCGACGCAGAGAGATGATGGGCAAAACCTTTCCCCGCAAATTCGCAAGCCCTTCCAATGCGGCCGGCGCCAGGGGCACTCGCACTACCTCAGGAACCCGTATAATCTCCTTCACCGGCACCATGTCGGCTGCGAATACTTCGTCCCCGGCAATGAAGGTGACAAACTGCTGGGTGCCCTGTTGCGAGATTTGTTGCGTGACTTGCTGCGTAGCGGAGTTGCGTTCATCGATCTGAACTTCTTCGACGCCCGCCCCATCCGGCTGTATGTCGGGGACGCGCTCGTCGAGGATGTCTTCCTCGAGAAGCGCCGTCCCGCTGGTGCGCTTTGATGTCCTTGTCGTCATTGTGGCCTCCCTTACGCTGCGCTCTGCAGTTCATCCGCCAGAGAAGAGATCTCTTCGATGGCGGCGGCCAGGTCCTCAGCTCCCTTGGCCTGCTGTTGCGCGGCGCCGGCCGCTTCGGTGGCTGCCTTGTCGGCTTCAGTTGCCGCAGCGGAGATCTGCTCGATACCCTTTTTCACCTGGGCTATGGCAGAGGCGATTTCTTCCGAGGCGGCAAGGATCTCCTGCGTCCCCTTTTCAACCACCAAGATATCGGTCTCAATCGACACCAGGTCGTTCGTCGTGCTCTTGGCTTTCTCCACCTCGGAGATTGCCGATGCCACGATCTCGCTCAGGTCGCGTCCCACCACGCCAATCTGATCCTGCACCGCCTTAACCAGATCCTTGATCCGGTCGGCGTTCTCCGACGAATCATGGGCCAGGTTGCGAATGTCGGTGGCTACAACGACAAAGCCCTTGCCGAATTCGCCGGCCCGCGCGGCTTCAATAGCGCCGTTGACAGCCAGCATGTTGGTCTGGATCGAGACAGTGCTGATAGCCTCAACGATCTTGTCGATACGCCGTGACACCAGCTCCAGATCGTTCATCTGCTTGATGCTGGCGCGAGAGGCCTCCGCCGAAGTGGAAAGACCTGTAATCAACCCATTGATGGCCGTCTTGTTCTCCCCGAGTAGATTCTTGATGGCGACTACTTTTTCCGCACTCGCGGTTGCGCGCTTCTGGGCTACGTCCAACCCCTTCTCGATCTGGTTGGTCGCCGTGGCAGATTCTTCAGACGCTGAGGATTGCACCTCGGCGCCCTTGCGAATCTGGCCGAGAGCGGTCATGATCTGCGCGCTCGAGCGGTTGATCTCCTGGACAGCCGAAGACAATTGCTCCGACGAGGACGCCACCTGCTCGGCGCTCTTGGCCACGTCTGTCGAGTTCTTCAGATCTTCTGCCAGCTCTGACAATGCCTGCGCCGCCTGTTCGCACTCGGCCAGAGCCTGGGTCTGCTCTGCCACTGTTTTGCCGGATTCTTCGGCTGCGGAAGACTGCTCTTCGGCCGCGGCAGCTATGCTCTGCGAGCCTTTGAGCGCCTGCTGCGCAGCGACGTTGGACTGCGAGGCGTTGGCGCCGATTTCCTGGATGCCCTTCACGATTTCAATCGCGTCGAGGCGGATCTGTTCCAGTTGCGCCGTAATCGTCTTGCCCTTTTCAACTTCTTCTTCCATGGTCTTGGCGGAGATATTGATGCCGTCTGCGATCTTCTTCACATCCGTTTGGATCTGTCCGACCAGTTCCTGAATTTGCTTGGCGCTTTTTTCCGAAGTCTCGGCCAGCGTGCGGACTTCGTCGGCTACGACCGCGAAACCTTTGCCGTGCTTGCCTGCGCGAGCTGCCTCAATGGCCGCATTCAAAGCCAGCAGGTTGGTCTGGTCGGCAATGCGCGCCACTGCCTTGACGATATCGCCAATGGTTGCGGCCTGCTTTTCCAGTTCGACGACCATGGCTACGGAGGCGACCTGGCGCTGCGCCGCCACTCCCACATTGGTGATCAGGCCAGCAACATCCGCGCTTGTTCGCACGATGAGCGTTTGGCAGGCCTCTCCCTTGCCGCGGCTCACTTCGGCATTTTGCAACTGCTTGGTGATGGCGACGCCAACCTGCTGAAATGCCGCCTGCGATTCCTGCGCGGCGCTCGATGCTTCTTCGGCGCCGGTTGCGATCTGGTCGCTGGCGCGCTTCAGTTCCTCGGCAGCCGACGATGCTTCAGCAATGCCGGAGGCCAATTGTCCCGTTGCTGCAGCAATCCGCTCCGCCGCCTGTTGCTGCTTGGCGAGGGTCCTAGCCTTCTTGCGCTGCGCTTCCGCTTCCCGGGTGGTTACAGCCGAGAGCTTTCCTTCATAGACAGAGGTTGCCTGTACGGCAACCTTCTTGACGAGTGCCATGGTCCTTCCTTTCGAGGGAGCATTTCCAGTGTTGGAGATAGATGTTCTTCTTAGGCTGGAATTCGCGGAGCATTTAGAAATGCGTGAACGTGCGTAGGCGCGGCAGATATGCGTCCGGTGGGTTACTCTCCTAAGTAGCGGCTCAAAGTCGGGTTTTCTCAACCGAAAGCTTGGTCATTTTTGTACACTTTGTGTTTTCCGTTCCAAATCAGGAGGTCGAACCAAAGCGGGACACTTGTTGCTGGATTGCGGCTCGGCACTCACGAGCATGCGGGGCAACAACGTGCGGTAGATGACCCGATGCGCAGGTCTATTGAGCGCCGGAGCGGCGAAGGCCATTCCGAATCAACCGCATGCGAATTCGTTGTGCGGTGGATCGTCAGAAGACGTTTTTGTCAAGTCGTTCTTTCGGCGGTCTCTTGCCGCTGGCCATAAACGCTGCCGGAATTCATGATTGCGGGCGCTTGTTTCATGGGCACTTCCTGAGGCTCCCCGACGATGGCCGGAGAGTGTCCCTTCCGGCCATCAGGGGTTCATCATAANNCACAGTCCGTGCCAGAGTCTCGCGATAGTTCCATGGCATCCAGTCCGGGGAGTGGGCGGCCAGCTCCCGTGCGTGACGCTGCAGTTCGACCAGGTAGTCGAAGGAGTTCACGCCACATAACTGGCAGGTGTGGATCAGACTCATGAACAGATCGCCGACCTGCGCCCCGTTCAGAGTGCGATAGTATAAAGCGTTCTTTCGATGTAGAACCGCCCGCTTCAGTGACCTCTCGACGATGTAATTGTCCAGTGGGGCTCATGCTTTACGGAGGAACAAGGTCAAGGGCTGCCAGTGCCGCAGCAGATACGAGATTGCGTAGCCCAGTCCGGAGTCCGGTTCCGTTTTGCGTTCTGCTAACTGCACCTCCAGCCAGGCATGAAGTCTGTCCATCACCGGCCGGCTGCGCTCCTGATGAAGCCGCAGCCGCTCACAGCCAGTCTTGACTAAAGCAAGCGACGGACACAC
>PKXI01000313.1:0-407 GCA_003133425.1 Acidobacteriaceae bacterium | reverse complement strand
TGTGCTTCGGTTCCCGGTTTCTGGCTGAGAACGGCCAGCGACTGCTTGAAATCCTGCCAAGGTCCAGCTTCGAACGTGTCCGCAACAGTTGAGCAATGACCGCTATTACACGAACAGCGACGGCCTGAAGGTTCACTCGCCAGCATATTCACCGGGTGGAGTTCCAGCCGGAGCGACTGCCATGTGCAGAGACGGAACATACAGTTCAAGTCAGCACCAAAGCGGCACTTGCTCCCATCATGGCGGTGTTGCCAGATGACTATCACCCGGCTAAAACACAATGGGCTTGTGGACGCAAGGAGTCAACGCCCGGATGCACCTACTTTGGTGCGAAACGAGATAATAGTGCGGTTTTGTTGCCTATGCTCATTCCCACGGTTACTTTCTTAACTGGACAGTGCTGAGTT
>PKXI01000372.1 GCA_003133425.1 Acidobacteriaceae bacterium | reverse complement strand
CCGTCAAGATCGCGCTCGCTGAGGTTGTTCCCCCGGTCCCGGTCGCGCCTGCCGTGTAAGTAGTCGTCGACGTTGGATTCACTGACTGGGTTCCACCGTTAGGCTGCAAGGTATACCTGGTGCCGTCGCTTCCGGTCACCGTTACCTGGGTGGCATTCGTTGCAGTCACGGTCAAAGTGGATGCACTCCCCATGGTGATCGAAGTGGGATTAGCGGTAATCGCCACGGTTGGCGCGGAAGATGTAGCACTGAAGCTGCCTCCGCATCCACTCAACAGCAGGGGCAGCAGAAGGCTGAAGGTCATAAAGGAGGGAATCCGGTAAAGAGATCTGCGAACGCTGGCCATTGCCATGGTGTTTTCCTTTCAATCCCCTAAAGGGGAGCATCCTTGTCCAATAATCCCGACAGACAAACGAGCCAGAACTGGCTGGTACTTTTCGGCAGCACACTTCGCGTTCGTCGCCTCGATTGAATGCATCCAAAGATGCGGTTTTGACTAATCCAAGTCGCCATTTGACTGATCCTTTAGATTCGGGGGATTAGTCCATACGAAAGAATCAAGCCCATTGTCGACTTGGGTATAATTTCCCGCTGGATTGCTCTCTTGACCGGTATTCATGTCTTTTTTCTGCTGCACTAACAAAGCCGGTGGCACGTGCCAGTCAGCTGAAGCTACGCTGGCCCGCGGAGTACCAACCGAAAGGCGCCGTAATCCTGGAATAACTCCTCCAGTGCGCATCGCTCTCTTGCATTTCTGGAGCTCGAACCAGCGAAGATAGTTTTTGATTACGCTGGTCATAGTCATCTCAACCCCAGCTGCAAAGTTGTGACTCGCCATGCTTTGTTGCAGCTCCGTAGATTGCAGAATGGCAATGAGTTGCTCGGCTAACTCGACTGCATTACCCTTTTTGTAGAAGCGGATAGCCATATCTTCGCCCGCTGCCATTTCCCGGAATTCCTCTATGTCGACACATACAATTGGAACTCCGTACTCACATGCCTGATGAGCCGGGCCGCTCGATCCGGTTGCTGAGTCGTAAGGCAACGCCAGGATCGACGTTGACTGAAAGAGCTCGGGAATTGCTTCTTCTGGAATGTATCCGCGGAACTCAATTGGCAGCTCAGCAGGCTGTGCGTCACGTATCGACTCCCAATATCCAGCCTTCGTGTGGTGGTTTGCGCCGGCAATAATCAGCCTGGCATTTGGGACCTTCTCAAGAACAATTGGGAATGCCTCCATCAACGTTTCCAGCCGCTTGTACGTCCCCCAGTGCCCGATCGCCAGGATGCGCAGATCCGGATTGCCACGCTTCGTAAAATCAGGAGAGCTAGGAATTGACGCAAATGTTCCGTGTGTACCCAGCAGCACATTTTGAGCGGAGTACTTCTCAATCAGGGTGCTGCGGTAGCGGGGAAGCAGCACAGAAACTGAGTGCGCCCTCAGCAAAGCTTTGGTAGCCAGAGTCGTCCCGATTCGAAATAGCTTCTCCCGCCGAACTCCGGCGCCAGCAAAATCTACATGTTCAATGATGTGGTGCAAAGTTATATGCGTGAAAAAGCCGGCGGCCCGCGTCAGAGCAGGCGCAAAGAGTCCTGCAAATGCAGCAACAGGGTTCTCGGGAGTTGCAAAGCTGGAGAAGACAAGGTTGTACCATACGACGTCTGGCTTCAATTGCCGGATGGCCCTTAACAAGCGCACCGTAGTTGCAAGACTTCCAAATTTCCAGCAACGAATTACATTGAACCCCGCCAACTCTGACATCTGATTCGCCTTCAGCGAATTACCGTGCTCGTCGGTTGCAAAGTCATAGTCATCCAGTTCGTCGGCGAGAATCGTCAATTCGACGTCAGGATTACACTGCAGTGCCTGCGCAATGTGAAAGGCATACTCGTTCAACTGCCGTCCACTTGGAGGAAAGGTCGCAACTAGGCAAATTCTCATCGGATCCCGCCTTCAAAATAGACTGATGCGCACATAAGGTCTGAACTGCTGATTTTGAGCTCCCGTAAAGTTGAAAAAAGTTACCTCTTGCAGGCCTGCCGAGAACCGAATAGGGTATTGCAGGACAACGGTTCCGGAATCGTCATTGAACTTGCGGCGGAACGGCCTCGCATACGAGATAGAAAAGCCATTTTGCATGGCGTCGTAGACGTGAAAACCTCTGCTGCTGGAGTAGGCAGTTGAAACCTGCAGATTCCAGTTACGGTTAGGAGTGAAATTGACGGTGCCAGCCGGACGTAGATTCTGTGCAATCGCGGACTTCGTTTCCACTACTCGCCACGCCCGCAAGTCCTCAACCACAGCTCTAACGTTCAGCCGCTCTCCAAAGCGGCGCTCGATACCAACATAGGAAGAGGTCAGGTAATCTTCAAAATGCACCGGCGAGAACTGCTGATCATTGGTTCCCCAGCCAGTCACCAGAGCAGTCTTGCCCCATGGCGACCCGACGCGGAACTCAATCGCACCGGTAAGTGCCTGCGAGTGTTGATTGCTTTCGGTGAACGGACCTGACTCACGAATGAAATACCCGCTCACCGAAATCGCGTTGAAAAATGAACTTGTTGACACGTAAGTGAACACGCGAAACAGGTTCTGATTCATCGCAACCGGAGACGCGGAATCACGGCGAATTGTTGCCTGAACGCCGCTATTGAATGTCAACACGTTTCTACCGATATTGATGGTTGGATTCAACCCCACGTTGAACGTGTAATCGGTTGTAGCGCGACTGACAATTGAGTTCGTGCTCGGCACCGATATCTCGCCCCTGGCGTTGCGTACCTGGAAAAAGCCACTCGTCGTGGGCAGATGACCCAGGTGCAGATGGTATGCGTTGGTCCATTGCATCTCGAGGGAAGAACGCGGTGGTGGAAGATGAGCGGTATCGGAGCTCGGCACTGCGAACGCCGCATCCAGCTTGGAATCCAAAACATAAACCGTCGCATCTTCGAAGATAGGTTCTACCGAAAAGTCGGAAAGCAGGCTCACGACGGGAGTGACTCTCAATCCCTCGTCGGCTCCAGCCTGAAGCAGAGCCTGTTGGGCTGTTTGATCTTCACCTTCAGCGTTGGACGCCTGCGCGAACGAAGTCAGTGCCTGGGCGTCGTGATGCTGCTGGCGGTATACATTAGCCTCGGCCAACAGATACTGGTAATCAGGTGCGCCATCTGCGGAGGCGCTGACCGCCGCAAGCTGGGCCTGCGCCCTGGCGGTGTCTCCCAACGCGAGATAGTTGTTGGCAAGTCCGATTCGCACCTCAGTATCCGGCGCCCCGGCGGCCTTGGCGCGTTGAAGGTATGACTGCGAAAGTTCGTAATTATGGATGGACCGAAATACATCCGCCGCCGCGATGAACTGCGGACCGCTTGGTGGTGCCGTCTCGCCTGTCTGACCTTCCATCAGCGCCAACGCAATTTGCCTCTCCGCATCCTCCGATTGACCCTGGTGTGCCATGAGTTGAGCGATCGCCAGACGCACGCCCACTCGGTCGCTGTCTAGTACCGCGAGCGCTTTCCGAAAGCGCTCCATGGCCGCCGCATGGTCTCCGAGAGCGCTTAAAGCCTCTCCCGTGGAGATGTAGATGTCGCTTTGGTCTGACTTCGAATTGTTTGTTGCAGTTGGCGATAGTTGGGCATGTTGCTCTGCCAGTTGCACATTTTGCAATGCATGATCGCGATCTTGCAGATTCGCATAAGAACGTGCGAGCAAGGCGTAGGCATAAGCGTTATCGGGGGAATCTTTAAGTGCAATTGCGAGCTCGTCAATCGCGTCGTGGTACTGCCGCTCCGCAAAAAGCGCGTTTCCCAAGCCAAGATGGAGCGCGCCATCGTCGGGGGTGAATTTCAAGGCAGCCCGATATTCACTGACAGCCTCGGTCAACATGTTTTGTCGCCCATAAGCGGTCGCGCGAATCACGTGAACATCCCTTGAATCGCCCAGCGCATGCTCTGCCAGTTCTGCTTGCCGCAGAGCTACCTGCGGTTTACGCAAATCGAGGCTGGCATAGGCGAGTCCCAGGTGCGCTTCGCCGTTGCCAGGTTCTCGCTTGAGGGCTGATTCGAAGTCCGCTGCGGCCGCCTGCGCCTGGTGAAGATCGTTCAGCATGTAGCCGCGGTTCACATATGCCGTAACCACCTCGGGATCCCGATTCAGCGTCTCAGCAAAGTCCTGCCGCGCCTGATCAAAGAGTCCAGCATGCTTATGCACATAACCTTGCAGCAAAGGAATGTCGGGCTCTTTTGGAAGAATGTCGACATACTCTGTCGTCAAAGTCAGGAGCTCATCGTACTTCCCAAGATGGAGCAGATCGTAACCGAGATAGACAACGACGTCCCTGTCTCGTGGTAGCGCCTTTATTGCTTCTCGGCCAACGTCGGCAGATTCCTGATATTCGCCCTTGAAACTCAGGTATCGCTCCTTCTCTCGAAGAACCTGGGGCTCTTTCTCCATCTCGGTTGTGACGCGACTCAACCAAGTTCCGGCCAGATTCAGATTGTGCGCTTCGATTGCGGCGTTCATTCCACCCGCGAGAATCAGGGCTTTTCCCGGAGCCAGCGCATAACCCTTGCTGTAGGATGTTTCGGCTCGTGGGAATTCACGTTGCGCTGCGTACAGGTCACCAAGTGCAAGATAGGGTACGTACAAGGACGGGTGGGTCTGTGCCAGGCGCTGGAAGTACTTCTCCGCTTCCTGGTCGCGCCCTGCTGCACGCGAGGCATAGCCAAGAGAGGTTAGCGCGAACTGGTTGACTGCATCAATCGCAAGGACCTGCTTATAGGCGGTAATTGCATCCTCGATGCGCCAAAGCTTAAGCAAAATATCTCCGTTAAGTTGCAGATCATCGCGATCATGAGCGTTAATTGCAAGAGCTGACTTGATATCTTCGAGTGCGCCCTCCGCATCGCCTGCGCTCGTTCTGATCAGAGCCCGCAGGCGTAGGAATTGCGCTCTACCTGACGCTTGATCGTTCAGTCCGTTGATTTCGGATTGCGCAATCTGGAGTTGATCATGGGCAGCGCCTTCGTCGGCCAGGTTCTTATAAAGCTCCATGAGTTCCATGTGCAGCTGGATGCCAAAGAGTTCTCCCTCGGCGGGGCTTGCGGGCAGGCTAGCCAAGGCAGCCCTATATTCCCTGACAGCCTCTGGATCACGCTCCTTGAACTTCGCAATCTCTCCGCGGATCGCGTGTAGCCGATAATGATTGGCATCCAGTCCGGCTGCACGATCGAGAAATGAGTTTGCTTTCTCCATTGAACCAATAGCGACCTCGGCCTGCGCCGCGGAAAGTTGCAAACCCAGATCCTTCGGCGCAACATTGGCGCTTTCCGAGTAAAGTCTGGCGGAATCCTCCAGTTTGCCGTCTAGCTGGAAGGTGTATGCGAGTTCAGCAATTACGTCCGGTTTCGGCTTGCGAATTGACTTGAGCGCGGAGATCGCTTCCGAATAGTTCCCGGCATCGCGGTAATATCCCGCCATCGTTCGCTGGACGTCCGGGTCGTCCGGAGCATGCCGCTTAGCCAACTCGAGGTATTGGCTTGCCAGATCTATTTGCTTCAAGTGCTGATAGCAGAGCGCCATCAGCAACTCCGATCGTGCTCCGGGATGAATTCTTTCCGCCCTGCCCAGCGAATCGAGCGCATTGGCGTAATCCGCAGATCTCATGTAGAGATCGCCGAGCAAGAGTGCGTCGTCGCTGCGCCTTGGGTCAGACGCGATCACCTGTTTAAGGAGGCGTTCAGCGTCTTCGGTGTGCCCCATCAGGCTGTAGGCCTGCGCAAGTCCAGAGAGTCCCTCGAGCGATGCAGGGCTAAGGCGAAGGCCCCTACTATAGGCGTCCACTGATAGCGGGTATCGCCCGCTGAGTCGCGCCGCATAGCCGAGCAGGAACCATAACTGGGGATCATTTGGAGCAGCCTGTGCTGCACGCTGCGCATAGTCAAGCGCGAGCGCGTGGTTGCCTTGCTGAAGGGCCAATTGCGCTGCGCGCGCCAGACGCGCATTCTGGATATTCGAGCCCCAACCCAGAGGCTGGTCCGGAGACTGCGTTTGACTCGTTTGCGCCTGTTGGCCCTTTGAAGCGTCCGGCCCCACATTGTATGTCTGAGCATCGACGCCGCAGGCTGCTACGACGAATGCGAACATCAATGCAATCTTCCGGAATTCGAGCCCGGCAATCAAAGGAGCACCGGCGCGATGGAGCGATGGCTCATTTGATCCGGAAAGCGCATTCGATGTCGGTTGCAGGTGCACTCCTGACTCCTGGTGCATTCCCAGTAGATGCATGACGGCAGTAAACGTACGATGAACCATGCGCGATCACCATTGGCAATGAATAGATAGTCCAATTCGCGTTACTTGAGCAATCTCATTGTGAACATCTGTGCCAGGCTCAAAAACGCGCGTCCAGATACTACAACGGAGTCGATCCTCTTTGTTCTCTTTAGCACAACCTCGAATTGAAGCGCGCGAGAAGAGTGAGACACTTACTTGAACCAACCGTACACTTTCCGGTTTTCGAATCCTGAGCCATATTGACCACGAAATTGCCGTGGACCGGGTATGCGTTTTTTGGCGGTACAGATCGGTCCACCGGTCAGTGTTGTCAATCAAACAGTGCCCGCTTCGAACGACATTTTCGGATTCCGCGCGCGCCGCTCCTTGGCGTGCAACTGCTGAAACGCGCTCAATTAAGCGCTTTTGAAAGGGATGACGGAGGTCGCTTCTCCATGGGCACGTTTCCTACAGAACATGGAGTCGCGATTCAAGACACTCCGAATGGACCCCACGCCCTGACAAAGGCGCGAACGCAAATCTCGCAAAGCAGTACTAAAGTGCTAAATGTCTTGGTTCATGCCTGTCCCAAATTGACCAGACTTAGAACTCGATTAATAAGAAACTGATCCTAATGTGAGGTGTTAGAGCATGCTTGGGGGAGAGAACTGCACGCAAGGGCCTCACAGCATGGAAGATACCTTCGCGCAGAGTTTGTCGTCAGAATCCAACGATTTGTTCAAGAGGCAACTGTGCAGAGAGCTAATTCCATCGTTCCGTCGACACGGCCAATTCCTATAAGCCTCATCCTGATGGCGGTTGTCGCTGTCCACCTTCCGCTGCTTCTCATGAAGTTGCCTTTAAAGTCGTACGACACGAACTTTCATATCTTCTTTGCATCCCATTATGTTCAACACTGGTTCAATCCATGGAACCCGAAATGGTATGCGGGCTTTTCACAGACCACATATCCCCCATTGCCACAGCAGTGGGTGGCTTTGGTGTCTCGGATACTTGGGTTGGACATGGCGTATATGGCTGTGCAGTTTGCAGCCATCATGCTTCTTGCTCTTGGCGTTTATCGGTTTTCCAGACTTTGGGTCAGCGCGCGCGCGGCATCATTCGCGGCCCTGGCGAGTGTGTTTCTTGGATCGGAAAGTTTCCTCGTCTATTCGGCGGGACAGTTGGGCACCACGTGTGCCGCTCCGATTTATCTGAATGCCCTTCCGTTTCTCTTCGAGTGGGTCCGATATGGCAAGTGGCGATCGTTTCTCAAGGCGAGTGCGCTTTTCACGGCCGCTGCCGCCGCACACCACGCCACGCTACTTTTTGGCTCAATCTTTTTTGCCGTGCCCGTCCTGGCGCTGGTAATCCTTGACCGTCAAGATGACGAGCGGATTTCGATGGGCGCCTTTGCAGGCCGCACGATCGCTATTGCGGTAGTTGTAGGCGCCGCGATTGCAGTCGTGCTTCTTCCGTTTTGGATCGCATTGATTCATTATCCTGTCACGCAGACTCCGATCCCGCACCCGAGCCGCGCAAACTACATATTGAGTCTTAACTGGGGCCTCAACTACTTCATCGTTCCGTACGGAGCCCTGATTCTGGCCCTGCCGTTCATATTCATCCGGGGTTCCATGGTCGTTCGGCTTCGTCCCTTGCTGCTTGGTTTCTGGGTGGCATTTCTAGTTGGACTCGGCGGAACAACTCCCGTCGGCCATCTTCTGCTGGGACGTGCGTTCGACGTGCTCACCATGGAGCGATTCAGCTACTGGGCAACTTTGCTCGCCCTGCCGTTTGTGGGACTCCTTGTCGCGGAACTTGTGGATAGATATCGATCATTGGCGGTTGTCGGGCTGACGGTCGCGGCGGCTTTCAGCTGTGCGCTCGCGGTGGGATGGGGAACCTATCGGCCAGCGGATGCTCAAGACTTCAAAGTGGATTCGGTTGCCGTGTGGCTCAATCGCGACGGCCATGACAAGTATCGTTACGTGACTCTTGGATTTGGTAATAAGATTGCGCGGCTAGCGATGATGACGGACGCCAGCAGTGTGGACGGCGAATGGAATTCCGGTCGAACGCTGCCAGAACTAACTCGTTTTGGTGGAGGCGCGCTTACGAGTTCGAAATACTTCGGTGGGCCGGGGCTCGACGCTCTCCGCGCAATACTGATGCACGCAGATCATTACGGATTGAAATGGGTCTTAGTGCGGGACCACTATTATGATCCGCTCCTGTCATTCGCAGGCTGGCGCCAGGTGGACAATCTGGAAGACAAGACCATCACCATATGGAGCAAAGACGGAGTTCCTCCGGCTACCCCGGTGAACGCGCCACAAATGCCTCCACGCTGGCAGGGTCTGGTATGGGGCATTCTCCCGTTCGGCAGCAGCATCTTGGCGCTACTGGTGCTTTTCATTCCGGAGGAGAGAAGGCGCAGTCGCCGAGCAGAAGACTCCTTCGCCAACGAAGAAACCCTCATGCAAGGGAGGTTGGCATCGTGAACAAAGGATCTCTACTCGCTATGTTTCTCGCTGCATCGACCGTGGCGCTCATTTTGGTAGGAACGGTATGGCCCGTGCAATCGGCAGTCGCCTACGCCGGGGCCGGAAGCCTGTTGCGCTCATCCTCAACGCCAGAATCGGCAGCCACGAATCTGGCCGATGAGATCCGCATGCAAGCCTGGGACAAGGCATACGCCAGTCTCGCCAACAAGGCCCAGTTTACCGAGCCAGAGTTTGTGCATGACATTATCGGGTACGACTCGAGCCTGCGAACCTACGCGACTTTAGAGAGTTTTGAAATTGTTCCACTTCATGCGTCAGCCAATGATGCAGAAATTCGCATCAAGCTGCACTGGTCTACAGTGGTAGGCGCGTACGTGAGCACACGCGATTTGCACGTGGTGAAGAATGGCGACGGCTGGGAGCCTGAGTGGCCGATTGTGAAAGAGCCCATAGTTCCACCGCAGGTCATTACGGTGAATTACCTGCGTTGGGATGTTATCTATCGCGGCTCCGGAGATGACTGGGGAGCTCAGGATGTGGAAGCGCCCCATGTTCGGATTGTGGACATGCACACAGTAGAGCGGGCCGAAGGAGTAGTGATTCTGGGTGAACTTCTAAACGAAGATGTTGTGCCTGCCTACGTTTCTGTCACGGCGACCCTACTGTCAAAGAGTCAATCGTCGATTGCGACCGAAGGCAGCTTTGACAAGATCTCCCACCTCCTGCTGCCGAAGCAGGTTACGCCGTTTCTCATCAATTTTCCCAACGTAGCATTGTCTGAGGTTGGCAGTGTTCGCATGGTTCCCTCATCAACTCTTGTCTCGGCCTCGGCAGACCCGGTCATCGAAATTGAAGATCAACAGTTGAATCCGGCGCCAGGAGCGTCGTTGACCGGACAGCTCAAGAACCAGAGCGGCCAGGTTGTGAATGTAGCGCATGTACTTGGAACTTTTTACGACAAGAATGGCCAGGTTGTATGGGTCGCAGATGAGTATATTGACCGGGCCCTCTTGCCACAGATCCCTGTGCCATTTGAGATTCATATTCCACAGGACCTTGCGAACAAAGTCAGCAGTCAGCGTACGGTCATTGCGACCTACAGCTCCGGAGGTTCACAGTGAGATCGAGATGGGCGCTTCTGCTCAGCGGTTTGGCCACTGTCTCTTTGATGCAACCTGCCTTTGCAGAAGGCGGGAGCATGATCTTGCCCAAAACCGTCGAAGCCGGGAATTCGTTTTCAATTCAAACCCCGGGAACCGGAGGTGCGACTCTGTACATTGTGGGCCCCGGGCAAGTACTCAAGCGTGATGTGCAGTTGGGGCAGATCACATTCTTTCCCGCTGGATCGCTATACAATGCTGGACGCTACCTGGTCGTCCTTGCAGGAGAATCCTCCACGGAGACTGACTCATTCGATGTTGTGCCTGCAAGTAAACCCGCAGTCCTGAGTTTTCTTGCGAAGCCTTCTCGCCTTCCTGTTGGCCTTCATGACGGCATCACTGGTGCGGTGTATGTGTTCGATGCCTATCACAACTTGATTGCCGTCCCAACGCCGGTATCGTTTGAACTGTCGAGCCCGTCTGGCAATGTGCAAAAGCACATAGTAGACACAAAGGATGGGGCTGCCTGGACAGTAATGGACTCCACGGCCCAACAAGGCATTGATAGATTTGTGGCTCGAGTTGGTGAAATTTCCAGCATCCGCGTCGTAGGGCAGGTACCAGGCGACCCATGCGGGTTGAAGATGAACGCTCAACAGTCGGGCCAGCAGGTTCAGCTGGCAACGGATCCGGTTCGCGACTGTAACGGCAACGCGGTGCCAGACGGGACAATCGTCACCTTTACGGCGACGTACAACGGCTCCCAGTCGACAATCGATCAACCTCTGAAACACGGCATAGCGGAAGTGAAGATGTCTGCCCATAACGGAGCAAAGTTCACCGTCGCAAGCGGAGTTGTCATGGGAAATCAGATCCGCTGGGAGAAATGACCATGTCAAAGCCTTCTCTTATTCTTTGCATGGCATTTATCGCTTCTGCGGCTTCCGCGGCCGCTCAAGCCACGGTTCGCGTGGAAACTGCAAATCTACAAGGCCCAGGGCCTCTGCAAGAGCAGACCGGGACAGCGGCGATTCGTGATTATCTGCAGTCATGGCAAGTCTTTAGAGCCGCGCTGGAACAGAATCGGGCGGACCTCCTGGATCCCACCTTCGTCGGATCTGCCAAAGACGCACTCACTGAGACAATCAAGCAGCAATCTGCCCTCGGAATCAGTACGCGCTATCAGGATCGTGCGCACGATCTTCAAATAGTCTTCTATTCGCCGGACGGAATGTCTATCGAATTGACAGACAGGGTGGATTACGACGTGCAAGTCCTCGATCACGAGAGGGTCAAAACGACACAGCACGTCAGTGCCAGATACGTCATAGTTCTAACACCAGCTGAAGTTCGCTGGAGAGTGAGGGTGTTTCAGGGTACGCCCAGATGATGCCAGGTGCCGATTTTGGGATGACATTATTTGCCGTTCCAAATAACGACGCAGAGAACAAGAAAGAGCTCCTAAATGAAGGCACAACCCAGAATTGTAGGAGTCGACCATGATATCTGTCGTCGTACCAATTTATAACGAAGAGGATCTGATCGTTCAGTTCCATGAGGCTGTAGCAGCCTCCCTGGAAGGCACCCGCATACCTTGGGAAGTCGTATATGTGAACGACGGCTCCAAGGATTGCTCTCTGGATCTGCTCAAAGCGCTGCAGGCTGAGGATTCCCATGTAGTGGTCGTGGAACTTTCCCGCAACTGGGGTCACATGGGAGCTATTACGGCAGGTATTAAAACGGCGCGAGGCAGCGCGGTCATTCTAATGGACGGCGACTTCCAGGACCCGCCATCGGTTCTGCCTCAACTAATCGATGCCTGGCGCGCCGGTGCAGAAGTCGTGGTCGCGGTAAGAAAGAGTCGCCAGGAACGGCGCAAGATCCTGGCAAAGCTTTTCCCTCTCTTCTATCGTATTTTAGGGGCTCTCTCCGACTATCCGATACCCTTGAATGCGGGTATTTTCAGTCTCATGGATCGAAAGGTGGTCGATTCGGTCAATGCTATGGAAGAGAAAAGCCGCTACTTGCCGGGACTGCGGGCCTGGGTTGGCTATCGGAATACTGTTGTCTTCTACGACCGGCAAGACCGGGCGGCTGGCGAAGGCAAGCTCTCGTTCTTAAGCCGAATCAAGTACGCAATGGACGCTATTACGAGTTTCAGCTACAAGCCTTTGCGACTTAGCTTCATTCTGTTCATCCTCTCAAATAGCGTAGCTGCGCTTCTGGCGTTCCTTATGCTATTTACGAAGAGCTCAGTTGACACCGTGGGGTTCGCCGTCGCGGCCTCTGTGTTTTTTGTTGGGGGTATGCTACTTCTATGCCTCGGCGTGTTGGGAGAATATCTTGGCCGCGTGTACGACGAGGTGCGTAGCCGACCCCTTTCAATCATCAGCTCAGTCCACCGCACTCCTGCGATGATCGCGCCACAATTCGGAATCGCCGCAGTGCAAGCCAGCGCCGATCAGGATCGTGAAGAAACCGATGCAGCGTAGAAATGAACAGATCCTCCGGTGAACGCCGGAGGATTGCTATTTCTCCATTTCCAAAGAAAATGTACATTAGGTTCATTGTCCAAAGGATCCGGATGAGCCCACAGATCGAGCAGCGAACCATGAGTTAGCTCTTGCAGACGCCATCTTCGGCTGCATGGGGTCCTCTTTACTCTTCATTCTCCATTGCTTTTACTTGTGCGCCGGAGATTTTTCTGCGGGGACAGTGAGAGGGAGTTCCTGCGCGCCGGAACCGCAAGTGGGAATGCCATCCTCAACCGCTGTGCCCTCCTCGTGGTCGTTCCATGTTTCGATCATTACAAAGGGTAGAGGGTTACCTGGCAGGAAATACTTGCGCCAAAGATTGAAGGTCTCAGTATAGGTCTGGCCGCAGCGCGCAGAAATGTGTCGATTAAGACCCCAGGAGGCTTTTCCATCATCGAAGCCGGCCCACGCGCCTCCCACGATAATCTTATCGGAATATTTTGTTTGCATCGTTTGATAGAACTCGTTCAAATATTGCTCTCCCCAGTTGCTGCCGTCGGCTGTCCATCCCTTCTCTCCGGGGCTGATCCACGCATAGAAGCCATCGAAAGCATCTGCATATTTGCTGGGGAGGTTCTCATCGATAAGCAAAGGTGGAGAGTCCCATTTGTTCACCCTGGCACGTACAAGGTCCCAATCTGTGTACCGTCCCTTGGGAAAGATGAATATTACAGGCCGGCCCTCGTAGGTGAGATATGCCTGATGGCCAGGCGCTTTCGATGAAAGATAAGCCTCATGAAACATCGTCAAATCCGCGATCGCCTGGTCGGTTGCGCCTTCTTCCTCATCCGCTTCGTCGTACATCATCGCGACCTGGAACTTGTTATCAGAGGCTATCGTTTGCACCAGGGCATAGCTTCGATCGATGAAGGGCTCTCGGTCCCCGTACCAGTCCACAACAAACGCCGAAATTCCCATGGCCTTAGCCCGGACAATCTGACTCTTGATTACAGCAGGATCGTGTGATGAATATCCTACGGAGATATGCTTCGGATGTCCGAACCAGGCCTCATACAGGGCAACTATCTGCGGGGAGTTACCTGTGGCCCGATGCTTCAGTTGCAGTGCAGGGCTCGACCCTGGACGAAGGCATCCGTGGGGCAGCAGGAGAAGAAAGAGAATCGCACTTCTTGTATTAATAAGCATCAGCTTATCGATTAGAAGCCGTGGGTCCCATCTCGGTTGCCGCTGATCCGGCTTAAAACTCCGTTAGTTACCCATTCTGAGCAGCCGAGCATTGAATGTTCGCATCATACAAACTATCGGTACAAATTGAGCCAAATATTCTGATTGGCGCAAGTTACCGTCTTTCAAGGCTGGCCCGGGAATCAAGAATGCGGTGAATGGTTTGATGCATAAAGCTAAAACGCTGCAGGCGCGCATTCTCTCGGGTAGTGCGATATTGCTCTCCGGTTCGAGCCTGACGACCGCAATCAACCTCGCCTACAACATTGTAGTTGCGCGATTTCTCGGGCCCCGAGCCTTTGGGCATGCTACTGTTGTTTACACAATCCTCACCCTGATATCTGCGGTGACGCTCTCCTTTCAAATCATATCCACGAAGGTTGTGGCACACCAGGATTCTCCAGAGGAAAAGGCCGCTGTTTATCGCGCCTTCCATCGAGGGGCATGGGGATGCGGACTCTTCGCCGCCCTGATATTGCTTCTGTTTCAGAGAACGATTGCGGACTATCTGAATCTTCCAGGTCCTTCCCTTGTCGCCCTTCTGGCGATCGGCGCGGCCTTCTATGTTCCACTGGGAAGCCGGCGCGGTTACATTCAGGGCACTTACAAATTTCGTCGTCTTGCCGCCAATCTTGTCGTGGAAGGAGTTGTGCGGCTTGGTGGATCCTTCCTGATGATCCTGTTGGGCTTTGGCGTCGAGGGCGTCATCGCAGCTAATTCTGCGGCGGTCGCCGTGGCCTATCTTACAATCGCGCCCAAGCTGGCTACTCGAATTCCGAACCCCCTTCACTTTGTGTATGCTCTTCGCGAAATATCGCAGGCCATGGTGTTTTTCTCCGGCCAGGTGCTAATCAACAATTGCGACATTGTGTTGGTGGAACACTTCTTCCCTGCGAAAGAGGCTGGTCTCTACGCGGCTGTAGCTATGGTTGGCAGGGTGATATTTGCCTTTTCCTCGGCGGTCGTTAATTCCATGTTTCCGCTTGTGGCTGGCACTCGCGATGAGGAGAGAAGGGATATCAGGATTATCTCAACTGCGCTATTGCTGGTATTAGGTACCGGTTCCGTCCTAGCCCTCGGTCTGGGTATTGCACCGTCCGGGATGTGGACAACATTCTTCGGATCTGGATTCGAGATCGCAGGAAAGTACAACTTACCCTATTTACTGGCCTTGTACGCCATTACGACCATAATTTACTCTCTCAGCGTCGTCATTATCACTTTCGAGATGTCCTACAAGATTGCGAATACAAGTTGGGTGCAGTTAGCGTTCAGCGGCGCAGTCATCGGGGGTATATGCCTGTTCCATTCGTCTTTGCGCCAAGTGATCCTCGTTCAACTGGTCCTCATGATAGGTCTCCTCGCAGTCGTGGCTGTACCATTCCTCGTCGACTTACTCATTAGTCCAAGAGAACTGTCACACCCTCTGAGCGGCAGGCCAGCCAGATTGATTCGCCACGTATCGGAAGATGAGGTGATTGCAGGATTCTTGAAGAGCGATTTTCACGCTCCTGCCTATCGCAAGTACCAGGAACGTTTGCGCGAGATTGTAAACAATCCCGACCTCAACAATGCTGGTGAGAATGCGGAACGGCGGGCTCTTCTATTTGTTCAGCACCTTTCCTTGTGGAGGCAAATTCCGACCGGGACGGAATGGTACGAAATGGAGATCCACGAAGTGAACCTTAGCCAGATAACAGCATTTCCGAGGGCCCAATGGCGGAGGCTCGCGCGCGGCAATGTCTCCATCACCGAAGTCGCCGAAGGATTGAGAACGGGTGAGCACGTGGTCGATGAACCGTTCCTTTCAAAGATCGCATCGATTGGTGATCAGCTTCTACAGGACGAGCCCGGATTTAGCGCTGTGATCCTCATAGGTCTAAACGAATGCGAGCGGTTAACCGTTCTCGATGGGAATCACCGGCTGGTTGCAGCGATGCTCTCGTCGCCGAGCAGACTGAAAAAGCTCCGCTTTCTGTGTGGACTTTCGCCTCGTATGACCGAGTGCTGTTGGTACAACACGAACCTAGCAACTCTCCTCAGGTATGGGAGAAATAAATTGGCAGACGCAATGCGCAATCCTGAAGACGAGCTTGCGCACCTGTTGCAAGACTCGGGATAGGTGAGATGCGCAGATAGTTGAGGTTGAAGATAACTCAGAGTTGTTTATCTGAAGTGAACGATGCTCGCTCATGAGGATGGAACAACTCACGGAACCGAAGGCGAGAGGTGAATATGACACTCCGAGTATTTGGACCGGCGGTAAAGCAGTTTCCAGGGAAATTGAATCTAAAACAGGGACGATACTTTCTTAGTGACCTCCAGAGCCTCATGAATATCGATCGTCCCTACATCGTGCTTGACTTTTCTAACGTATGCCGTATGGATAGGCCGGCAGTCAACTTGCTGCTATGTTGCCTTGAGGAAGCCCTGAAGCGTAATGGCGACATCAAGCTTGCTGCGGTTTCTGAGGAGGCGAGGTCGGTTCTAAGACTCACGGGAGCAGAACGTCTCTTTGAAATATTTGACACAAATGCTGAAGCGGTAAGCAGCTTTCGTCAATTTCCGCTGGGTGCGCCTACGCACGTAGATGAATCTGGCAGCACATGTCGGACTTCTGCACACGCAGCATGACTGCTTTGGGATGGTCATCCCAAAGCGCGAAGTATGAGCGGATTGGAGACAGGAATGAGAATCTCGGGCTGTTGGTTAAGAAAACAGATTGCTTTCGGTCTTGCGGTGTTTCTGGCAATGCCTTTGGCAGAGGCGGTTGCAGCGCCGTCGCAACAGTCTCTCGGCGAAAAGCAAGCGCAAAGCGAGCCCGCTATCCAGAGCCCATCTCAAGCCTCAGACAGTCGAGCGGTGAAGGCGAACCCAGATACAAGTCAGCCTGACGCAACGTACCCTGACAATCCGGTCCCGTCCAACTCTCAAGCCTCTGATCAGGGGGGCCAGACCGCAACCTCGCAGCCAGCATCGGAACAGGGGCAAAACAGTGCCCAAAAGCCAGTCGGTTCCGCTGCAGCTCCCTATGAGAAGACCACGGGCGTTGCAGCCTCCAGGCCCGCCGGAGCAGTGATTGCGCCTGCAAAACAGCGGCGAGCGCGGTCCTTCCTAATTAGAGTGAGTATCGTCGTCGGAGCCGCCGTCGCCATCGGAACTGTCGTGGCACTCTCCCATGGCAGCCCCAGCCGGCCAAACTAACCTAGAACCCCAAGCATTCAAGGCAACCATGGAGCATTGTGATGTCCGCACTCCCAAGGGAAAGCAGAACGAACTTTGTAAGTTTCTCCGGCATTGATGGTTCCGGGAAGAGCACTCAGATCGATGCTCTTTGCGTGCAGTTGCAAACGAATGGTTTGCGGGTTCGTGTAATCAGGTTCTGGGATGACATCGCTCGGTTGACCCGTCTCCGCGAAGCGACTGGGCACAGCATATTCAAAGGCGACAAGGGGATTGGAACTCCTTCCGCGCCGATCAACAGGCGAGACAAGAACGTCAGGTCACGTCTCATGACCGGAACGCGATTGTTCCTTTACCTGATAGATGCTATCTCACTCAGAGTCGCAGTACGGAATGCTTTGCGCTCTGAGGTAGATCTTGTAATCTTTGACCGATATATCTATGACGAACTGGCGAATCTGCCATTGGATAATCGAGTCATTCGAATGTATGTTCGGCTGATCGTAAAACTCGTTCCCAAACCTGATATCAGCTACTTTCTTGACGCTGATCCAGTAAAAGCTCGCGCGCGAAAGCCTGAATATCCTCTCGAGTTTCTCTATGTCAACCGTCAGACGTATTTGCATCTCAATAAAGTGATAGGCGCGATGACCGTGATAGCTCCTATGCCGATTCAGGATGTCGAGCGGGCTGTTATCAAGCATGCGTTGGAAAAGCTATCATTTAGAGTCTTTGAACGCCAGGGCCACGGTCGCCTTATCCAGACAGAGGACAGTAGTGCAGCTACGAAAATGGACGAGTCGCAAACCCGCCCAGCGGTTCCGTAATTCCCCAATCGGCCAAGACACGGTAGGGCTCGTGAGGCCGAGTGGAGTCCGCCGAGCAGTCAGCGAGCCCGTGCTCCTTACCAATAGGTCAAACTACAATTATCTAGATAGGTCTTATTTGCAGCCTGCACGGAATTGCCATCCATCTGGTAATTGACCGTAACTCCCCACCAGCTGACAGGGACCGCGAACGCGGGATAGGTCGCGTTTAAATTGGCTGTCGAGCCATTCAGCGTGATCGACTGATATACAACCGAATTACCCGATCCCCGCTGCGCTTGAATTGTGAGGTGGTTCCAGCCGTTGTTTATGAGGGTACAGGCGACGCCGGTGGAAACCCACTTCGCATTTGCGCTGTCCCATATATCCCACTCTTTCCCGGCCAGATTGTTGCACTGGTTTCCCCATAGCATTCCAATGCCATTCATATACATATTTATGTCGAATTCCAGAACCTGTGTAATGGAGGCATTGGTTACATAGAAGTAGGCATCGTAGGTGAAGTTGTGCAGAGAGGGAAGGAGAGTGTGGCCGGTGTCCGGAAGATTCTGCGTTGAGAATTGGCCAAGCACCGGAAGCGAGAACAACACATCGCCCCAGGGAGCAGAGCCGCTTGAACCCCCAAGCATAAATGCTGTTGCATTTCCACTCAAGGAAGGCGACGAGACATTCGTAGCGTGCGAGAACTGAATACCACTGCACGGAGACGGTGAGCAATCGACATAATTCGGCGGCCCTTGTCCCCAACTGTTCCATCCATTGCTGGTCTGGAGATTTGAGAGCTTCGTACCCGTTCCCTGAGCTATAACGTTTACGGGAACGTAAGAGGCGCCGCCGCAGTAGTCCCACTCCTCCACGACTGTGCTCTGGGCACCGGCACCAAGGCTGACTTGAGCGTTCAGCTTCGCTCCATTCTGCACGGAAACCAGTTGGTTCTTTACGTAGACACCCATTGCTGCTACGCCTTTTGAACAACTGGTCGTAGTGGCTGTCGCCACGTAGTTCACTAGTGAACTAACGGTGCTGTTGTTCGCGGGCGAGGTCACGAATATGCCGGGACTGCTAGTGACCGTGATCGGCACCTGCGTGAAGGTCGCGCCCCCGCAATAGTCCCATTCCTCGACAACAGTGTTGTATGCACCTGGAGAGAGCGAAACAGCGGCATTCAAGCTGGTTCCATTCTGGAGGGCAATGAGTTGATTGTTCACATAGACGCCCATGGAGGCTACGCCTTTCGAACATGTTGTAGTGATTGCGGTGGCCGCGTATTGCACAGGCGAGCCAACGGTGTCACCACTTGCTGGACTGCTGACAACAACATTTGCGAACACGGGCGCCGAAAATGCCGCAAGAATCAGTATGGCGCTGAAGAAAGTCTTCAAGAAATTATCCTCGGGTATTTGCGTTTCTGCGAGATTCCGGCCGTGGAGAAGTTCACACTAGAGACTTTTCCGCGGTTCCATCCTCGTAGGCTGAATTCAATCGTCGTCTTGCGCAGCGTGCTGACACTGCGTTTTGTCAGGGCGCGATGCGAAGTTCGTTTCCGGTCGCATCGGGAAACAGTAGGGGCTCATGACAAGCTCGTATCTGCTTCCAATAACCTCGGCTGGAGAGAACAAAATGTGACGATCAGAGGAACAAGGCGCCTTATGCGCGGTAAGAACCTGGCTCCTCTTTTGCCTGTGTCGCGGCTGCGGAGGTGTATATCCTTAACAGTTACTGGCTAAAGTCCTTGTAGAGTGGGCAAGCATATATTCGCAACCCATTCTGCGCTTTCTTGGAGGGCTGCTACCCCTCATCCGATATCTCCACTCAGATCACGAACATTAGACCGCGTTACAGAGATTCACTGGATATCTGTATAGAACAGTACAGGAACTTTAGCCGTAGCGCTGGATTTATAAAAGAAAAGTAGAAATAAGTATAAAAAGTGGACAACCACTTATCGGTGCGTGTAAATTGTGCTCGCATCCGGGGAGAATCATCGAAAACCATGTAAGAACTACACTCAGAGCCATATGCGCGCAGCGCCAGATAGGAATGTAATAAGTTCGTAAAATATGTGAAGTGCATTGAGTGATAGTGAAAATGCTGAGCGTCTTAAGGCTGCTTTACCGGGAGTCTGCACAGGCCTGCAGGCTGGCCTTCGCTGTGTACCGAGCCTATAGGTCACTATTGCTCATGTTGTTACTTGTAAATGATTGAAATGATGCGGGGACGCGCAGAAACAGTTATAGCAATAGTCATTCTTTAATCATTTGCAATTGGATCTGTGGTGCTGCCGGGATTATGCGCTCCGTCGGTAGACATCTGGGAGTAAGTCAGGAAGTACAGTGCGAAGCACGTGAATGGCAGGGGAGGGCGTGACTTTGCGGCACAGCAACTGCAAAGGATTGCGCTACGCATTGAGAAGGCCATTTCGCACAGGTAAAAGAGGATTGGCGAGTACTACTATGGTGCTGCATCCGAGCGGTAGCCTTTTCGCATCCTATTAGTATGCTGGCAAAATGCTG
>PKXI01000111.1 GCA_003133425.1 Acidobacteriaceae bacterium | reverse complement strand
CCCCGTTTTTTTAGAGATTCCTTACTCGCGGTAAGGCGAGTTATTTCTGTAGAGCTCGATACGCGAGCGGATCTCGGCAGCCATGGCATGGTCCCCCTTGGCCTCAGCCAGTTCCAGGGCGCGATTTGCGAAAGTGATCGCCTGCGCAAATTGGCTGGCCTCGGCATAGGCCTCGCCAAGAGTATCCAGCACACTCGGATTGGCTCCCGATGTAAGATCGTTTGCTTTGCTGGAAAGTGTTACAGCTTCATTGCCGTTGCGGATTGCAGTGTCCTGGGTGGTTGACAGAATCTGCGCGGCGCCAACCAGAGCAGGGACGCTGTTGGGCTGAAAAGTGAGTACCTTGTGCCACAGGTCAAGAGCCTCGTCTTGCTTGCCCAGAGCGACGTACGCACTGGCCAAAGCCTCCTGTCCGGAACTGAATCGCGGACTGAGAGTGACTGTGCTTTCCAGTTCCGGCAATGCCTGGTCCGGGTGGCCTTGCTGCAACAGGAATCTGCCCAGATTGTAGTGACCTTCGACAAGCTGCGGATTGATGTGGATCGCTTGGCGAAGTTGTTCGAACGCTTCCTTTGTATCACCCAGAAGATAAAGGTTGACTCCCAGATCGTTGTGGCCTTTTGCATCGTCAGGATCCAGTTTCAAGGCCTGCCTCCAGATTGTCAGGGCCTGGGCGTATTCCTTGCGATTCTCAAGCTGCACTGCCAGATCGATCAATTTATAAACATCCACAGCCGGAACCTGAATGTCCTCGATGCCGTCACCGGCGATGTTAACGAACTCCGGAAGGTTGACGGCACGGTTGCCGGCGGTTGCATTGTCGATCAGGATGGCGGGGCTATCGTTGCCGTTGGCGTCGATGTGAGTTAGATACATCTGGGTGTATGGCGAGCGGGCTTTGGAGGAAAAGACCAGCCAGCGGCCGTTGGGCGAGAAGCTATGCCACGAATTCATTATCGGGGTATTGGCGCGTAACCGGCGGGCTACGCCGCCATTGAAAGGAACGATGTAGAGTTGACTGTCAGGCCGCATCAGCTGTCCGTTGTGGCACTGAACGAAAACAATCCAGCGCCCATCCGGCGAGACCTTGGGGAAATTGTTGCTCATGCCATTTTGCGAGGCTCCGACAATGCGCTCCGGCGTGCCTCCCTTGCCATTGTTGAAGGGGACTCGATAAAGATCGTACTGAATCTGGGTCTCGTTCGGATCGTTCGCGTAGAGTGCTGGCTTCTGGTTTTCTTCACTCGGGTTCCGCGCCAAGGCACGCGCAAACACGATGGTCTTGCCGTCTGAACTCCAGACTCCGTCTGTCTGCACGTACTGCGGATCATCGGCGCCGGGCAATGGCTGACGCAGACCTGTAGCACGGTTGTACCACTCCAAGATGCCGCGCGTCGGATAGAAGACCTGAAGGAATCTGTAGTCCTTGAAGTTGGTGACGTAATAAGTGCTGGGAACATCGAGGGAAGGGCCGGCAAAAGTGCTAACTACGAATCGGCCGTCCGGGGAGATCTGGGACATGAAGCCCACGCGCGTTTTGCCGACTTGTCCGTCTGTGTTCCACTTGACAATGTCCTTGTTCTGGATCGAGATGCGGCGTTGGATGGGTACGATGGCATAGAGGCCCTTGTTGTTGGCCGGGCCGTCGATGTCGATACCCATCGTAGTTCCGTGGGCGGAAAAGGAATGGCAATTGGCACAGGTGGGCATGTCGTGGAGGACGGTGCGGCTTTCCCCCTGGCGAATATCGCGAAGACGCCACTTGATGAGATGGATGGCGGAATCCGGAAGAGGCTGAACGATTCCATTCACGCCTTCAGTCGGCATCAACGGCACATCGCGGTAGAAGATGGGCGCTCCAACAGGGTCTTTCGATGTTGAGAATGCAATGTGCGATGGAGCGGAAACGATTTTGCCATTGCGATATCCGGTAATCGTGAACGTGGCAGCCTGCCCGGTGGAATGGACCTGCATGGCTGCCCAGGTTGCGGGGTTGGGGGTCCAGGTCCAGGATGTCGCCTGCTGTGGAGTCAACTTCGGCAACTCGTTGCTGGGGGCAACGCACTGGGGGTCGATTGCGCCCGTATGCATCCGCACGCCGCTGGAACGAGCATGGAGAGGCGGGGCCTTGTCGGCGAAGGATATGCCGATTTGCCAGGACGTGGCGGCGGCATCTCTCCAGATGAATGTGGGCGGAGTGATGCCGGGAGGAAAAATGGAGCCGTTCTCCGGGTAGTCGATGGAGATGGCCGCACTTGCCCGTTCTGTATTCTGTGACGCGGGCGAGGTGGCCGACTCCTGCCTTTCAACCTTTGCCGACGCGCTCCTGTTGAACGGTATAAGCCAAATGGGAGCTAGAAGAACAACCATGGCCGTCAGGCCTGCGACAACTGCGCGCCGCCTATTCGGAGACTTCAGATGGCTTTCGTCGGACATTCGTGACCTCTGGGACCGCTATAGGGGAACAAAGCAGTATTTTACGCTCGTCTTTCTTGATCCGCCGGCATCCCGGCTCAGCTAATGCGTGGCGGAAAAGCTGGCCTTCGACGAATATACGAACTGCTGGACTTCCGCTTTCTCCTTGTCAACTTCGGCCAAATGCTGCGCGCGGAGTTTCTGATAAACCTCGAATTCCTTCTGCGCCTGCTCCTTTTGCCCGATGTGAACATAGTCCGTTCCCAGGCGGTAATGAGCGTCGGGAAGATTCGGATTCAGTTCCAACGCCCGCACATACTCCGGAATGGACTTGTCATACTCATGCTGGTCGGCGTAAAGATCGCCCAACTGCACATGGGCTTCAGGAAGCGTATCATCCACGGCGATCGACTTTTTCAGAAGGGACTCCACCGTCTGCAGGTTCAGGCTTGCGTCTCCCACCCGCTTTCCCTTCCACAAGCTCAAGGCGTAATAATACTGGGCCAGCGCATTGCCGGGTTCAAGCTCGGCATAACGCCGAAATCGCGCAATGACGTCCTGCGCCTGATTAGGAGAACTATCGTAGGCCTTGGAGAGATAGAGGTAACAGCTAGGGTTGGAAGGGGCCAGGTCGGTAGCGGTGAGCAGCGCTTTGACCGCCTCGTCGAATTTGCCCCGCCAGTCCAGAGCCAATCCCAGTCCGATCATCAGCCGGGGGGAATCCGGATAACGTCGAGTCGCCGTCTCGAAGACTTCGATGGCCGGTTCGTACGTCCTGTGGAGAAGGAGCTCGCCTCCCCAATCGAACAAGTTCTCCTCGCTCGGGTCCAGGTGAGCTGCGATCTCGAATTCGTTGACCGCAGCAACAGATTTCCCGTCTTTCTCATCGATCTGGCCCAGCAGGTCGTGCAGTTCCCCGGTGTTCTTCTCTTGTATCAGGCTTTGCACAAGCTGCGTTGCCTCTGCAAGCCGTCCGGTAAGAAACTCGGCCAACGCCAGATCGTAGCCATTGTCGTAGGAGGAAGGATTGATCCGCTGCGCCCGTTCGAGAAGGGGAAGCGCGTCCACGAGCTTTCCGGACTGCACATAAAACTCGCCCAGGTTGTGATTGGCGTCAAAATCCTGAGGTTCCAGCGCGAGCGCCTTGCGGAACTGTTCCTCGGACAATTGAGTCTTTCCCGAGTGCAGGAGGCTTGCCGCCAGATTTTCCCTGGCGGGCGCCGAATCCGGCTTGAGGCGGACCGCCGCTTCCAGGTGTTCGATCGCTTTTGTATCCTGCGACAGCGAGGCGTAGGCCTCTCCCAGGAGTTCATGGACTTCAAAGCTGTCCGGCACGCGGGGCAGCAGGCGTTCCAGTTGCGCCGCTGCCTCGGCGTAATGTCCGGCATCGTATGCGGCTGCGGCGGATTGAAACTCGCTGTTCAGGTTTTCGGTCTGGCTGTCCTGCGCCGGCGCAAGAGACGCGCAGAGCGCAACGGAGAACACCATCGCCAGCCGACACTGAAGCCGTTTGCTCAAAACACCCTTCCAAAATCGCCGCGCCATGAAAGAATTCCGCACAGAAGAAAGCCCCGGGAAGGCACCCAACAGGCGTGCCTTCCCGGGGCATTTTCATTCTAGCTCAGTAGTACAGTTTCAGAGCAAACTGGATCTGCCTCGGATCGTAGGGAGCATCGCGAGTGGATCCAACTTCGCCGAAGTGAGGATCGTTGAAATTGGTTGAGCCGCCGATGGAAACGACGCCGTTGCCGCCGAATCCAGGAGCGTTGAAGTTGGGATGGTTGAGGATGTTGAAGAATTCAGCCCGGAACTGTATGGAGAAGCGTTCGTTGATCTTGAACGCCTTAAACATGGAGTAGTCGAGGCGATGGAATCCCGGACCGAAGGACTGTCCGCCACCGCTGCTTCCCAAAGCGGCTTCGGCTTGCAGAGGTACGCATCCGGCCGGTGAGCCAGCGATGGGACCGCTCGGCCCCAACTGGCAAGGTTGGGCGAAGGCTGCAGCGTTGTTGAACCAGAACGGCCTCTTGATACCGCCGTTTGCCGCTATTGCTTTGTTCTGGATTCCCAGTTGTTGGCTTTGCCCTGCAACCCGGAGATCGTTGCAGCCGGTTCCAGAAGTCGTCCCGGTGGGGCAACCCATGTTGATTGGCTGTCCGCCCTGGAGCACGGCGATCCAGTTGAGCGACCAGCCGCCAAGCACTGCATTAGTGACCCCGCCCTGGTTCAGGAAGCGCTTGTCCTTGCCAAAGGGGAGCTCATAGCCGCCGCTGAAGTGGAACACCTGCCGGATGTTGAAGTCCGCCAGACCCCAATCGAACTTGGGACCAAGCCCAGGGACTGAGGGCGCGCGCCACCCGCCGTTGCTGCCGCCGTTGAGCAAGTCGCCGGCGTCAGACAGAGTCTTCGAGAACGTGTACGTGACGAGGTAAGTCATGCCGTTCGCGAACTGCTGCTCGAGTTTGGTTTGCAGGCCGTGGTATTGGCTGTTTCCAACGTTGGCCTGGTAGCTGCCACCGCCAAAGTCCGGGAACGGCTCCATTCCGGACAGTGGTTTGCCGGACGAATCCACCTGCGTGGTGCTTGTTCCGGACGGGAAGATCGCAGAGACGTTGTTGGTTCCTGTGCCCGCCTGAAGATCCTGGCCATCTGTAAACACATAGGAGGCCTGCGCGGACAAGGTGCGGGTGATCGAGTATTGCAAGGTGAGGTTGGCGCTGTACGTGCGGGGGGTTTGGTAGTTGAATTGCAGTCCCTGCAAGCCCAGGCCAAGCGCGTTGACAAAAGCCGGTGTAAAGGTGGTGCAGGATGCGCCGGCTTCCAGGCCTGCCGTTCCACCCGGACCTGCCGTAGCGCAGCCGGCATACGCAGTGCCGTAGCTGACGGGCGCCACCTGAGATGCCGCGGCTGGTGCGCTAGGAGCTGCCCTGGTGCCATAGGAGAAGGAGTATTGGAAGGGATAATTCTCGCCGATGTTGGGTCCATATCCCTGGTTCTCAAAGGAGTTGAAGAAGAGCCCAAACCCGCCGCGGACGACCAGTTTCGGGTCGATCTGATATGCGAACCCTACGCGGGGCGCGAGGTTGGTGTCTGGGGTCTGGAGCAGACCTTTGCCGTATTGGTCAGTGGTGCTGAGGGTGATGCCATCCTTGGCCAGCAGGTCGATAAAGCCCCAGCAACCGACGCCCAGGCAAGTACCGCTGCTGCCCGGCTTAGCCGCATTGGCAACTCCATTCCCGGTGGACAAAGTCCTGTTGTCCTTGCCAGAGGCAGGGAGCAGCAAGGTGGGCGTTCCGAAGTAGGAAGGAACAAAATTGGCCTGGCCGCCATTGGTCTCATTGATGGGGCCAAATTTATCCCAACGGATGCCGAGATTGACGGTCAGTTTGGGACTGACCTTCCAGTCGTCCTGCAGGTAAACAGCGCTGTATTCCTTTTCATCGTAGGTCTTGCCGATGTTGGAGATCCACACGCTGTCGGAGCCGCCGGAATAGCTGAATCCATTGGGATTTGGATTTCCCGCGATGGTGGCCGGAGCCGCTGAGGCGCCGATCAGGAGTTGCGCCATGCCGCCGGTGGTGGAGCTCACGTTGGGGATATCCGTGAAGGTGCCGTTCCAGTCGAACTGGCCATGCGAGCTGGCCGGCTGCAGGGTGAAAAACTTCACGTGCTGGAGTTCAAAACCCGCCTTGAAACTGTGCTTGCCGAGAATCTTCGTAAAGTCGTCCGTAACCTGGAGGGTCTGGCTGACTTCGTCCGAAGGCAGGTAGTCGTTGCTGCCCAGGGTGGCCAGGTTGCTGATTTGGAGGGCCGGAAGGCCACCGTTCTCAGTCAACTGCGGGATGCCCTGGATTCCGAATTGCGCCGGAATGCCCATGGTGGTGCCTTCCGGTCCGAAACGCGTGGTGTGGAGGTGGGCGAATCCAGCGCGCACCTGGTTGACGGTGCTGGGAGTAAACACGTGGGTCCACCCCGCGACCGCCTGATCGGATTTCGCGGTTTGGAGGCCCTGGTCGAAGGACCCACCATCGGCGATGCCGCCGAAGATGCCCGGAATGTACTGCGGGTCGTCGGCATAGCTGAAGCGAACAAATATCTGCTCACTCTGGTTGGGGTTGATATCGAACCGCATATCGTAGGCGTTCTTATGCTCGAACAGATTGGGGCTCGATGTGAAAGTAGACAATCCGGATGTCGGCGCCGGGTAGAGGTTCAACAGTTTGACGGCGTTGGCGTCGACGCGGCTGCCAGGCAACTGATTCAGACCGCAAGCGGTGGTAAAGGTCTTTGTGCTGGGCCCGCAGGTGCCGAACGGATCGCGCACATAACCGGCGCTGGCGGTGCTATTGACCAGGCCGGAAACCGGATCCACCGCTCCCGCTGCAACATAGCGCGTGGTAGCAGGATCGAGGACTGTGCCGGGCATGATGGAGCGTCCCAGGATGTCCGTTCTGACCGTACCAGCCGACTGGGTGAGGATATCGGAGAGATTGGTGTAGCCGCTGCTGCGTTCCAGCGCGGTGGGAACCGAGCCGGTGGAAGCAGTGCCCTGGACGCGGCGCGAACCTTCGTAATCACCGAAGAAGAAGATCTTGTTCTTGATGATGGGGCCGCCGCCGGATCCGCCGAATTGATTCTGGCGCAACTCGCCCTTCTTGATTCCGCCGTTGTCTTCAAACCAATCCGCGGCATCGAGTTTATCGTTGCGGAAAAACTCCCAGGCCGCGCCATGGAAGCTGTTGGTGCCGGATTTGATGGTGGCGTTGAGAACCGCGCCCGCGGAACGGCCCAGTTCGGCGCTGTAGTCCGCTGTCTGGACCTTGAATTCCTGAATGGCGTCGAGGGGCGGCAAAATGACAAAGTTGGTTCCGTTGAGGAAGTCGACTGCGTTGGAGTTGTTGTCGATGC
>PKXI01000458.1 GCA_003133425.1 Acidobacteriaceae bacterium | reverse complement strand
CTACGCCCTTCTGGCGAAGGTAATCGAGCCGCGCCAGCTTCGATTGTGCTGCCTCGCGAATTTCTTCCGGTGCTCCGGAGCAGAAATATAAGAAGTGCTGAGCTTCAGTCTTGGCGTCGTAACTAACGTAGACGTGGCTGCACCATACGCAGTAGCCGACAACAACTTCAGGATGGGCGTCAGCGCAGCCGCATTCGCAACGTGGCTTTTCTGCATCGCTCGATAAGTGCCCGAAAAAGTCGGACAACTCATCAGCAGATAACACAGGAAGCTGCCGATGATGCTCAGGGCACGCCCTCAATTCGATGGGGCACTCGCTATGGTCGCCCTGTTCCATCGGCTCATCGCAAATGCAGACGCACGTACCATCAGTGCATTGCCATTCATGCCCCTCAGCATCGCAGTAATGCCTGTGGCTCATTTTCCCCCACTCTGAAATCACAAGCTCCCACACTTCATGTCAGGGCAGCAGCTTGCCGTTGATGATGTTGGTGACTTTCACCTTGCCGTTCGGCTCGAAGACTGTGACGTTTTGGTTGGTGGGTTGGCCGTTGGAGGTGTCGTACATCGTGTTCGTTGTGACCGATTTTCCGTCGCTGGTTCTGAAGTGATTAATTTCAGCGACAACGCGTCCGAAATTATCAAAAGTCTTCATGCTGTTTCTCCTTTGCATTGTGAATAGGGTTAACGGGATGGCATGTGCTTCATGCCGCACATTCTGCGCGTTGGTTTGCCTCCAGTGGGAGCTGTGTGAAGGTGGCCGGCAGGCGCCCCTGAGCCTCCCGGACAAGCCTCACTACCGTCGTTCGTGAGATTCCGTGTCGCTGCGCTGCTTGGGTGAGGCTGAGCCCGCTTAGTCGATCCGCCACGACAGCGCTGCGGTCAATTCGGAGCGGAATGCGTCCAATTGGCAGGCCGTCCAATTTGCGCCGGCGCATTGCGCCCTTGATACGCTCGCGATTGAGGCTCCTTTGTAGTTCCTCAATGCAGTCGAGAGTCGCCACAAAGACTCGTCCATTTGGCGTCGCTGTATCGACCGCTTCCTTTGCGGAAATCAACTCGATACCCAGCCCGTCAAGCTGCCGGACCAACTCCCAGAAATTCTTGACGCTTGTGCCCAACCTATCAAGGCTGGAGGTAAGCACGGCCGAAAACACTCCCCGCCGCGCATCCCGCAGGAGGGCTTCAATTCCTGCACGCTTGGTCTTGCTGCTGCATGATGCAAGATCGCTGTAGACCGCGGCAATCTCAAAGCCACGCTGTGCGGCAATATCGCGAAGCTCGACGAACTGCAATTCCAGACTCTCATCCGACCTTGAAATGCGACCGTAGAATACTGCCTTCTTCATTGCACATACTCCTTATGCTCTGAAAATATCGTTCGATAAATTGATGAATGGCCATAGCCGCCGAATCTCAAAGACTGCACCGCTGCTCTCTCGCAAGACAGCGGAAGCACCGATAGTGCTCGTCGGCTGGTGACCCTTGACATACCCAAAGAGGAAGAATTCAAAAAACCAAAGCGTACGGCCGAGCAGATTGAGAGGCAGCAAGCCGATGAAGATAAAACCAACGCGAAGCTGGTGAAAGATTGGCAGAAATGGCTGGAAGAACATAAACTCCGCGTATGCGCCTGACCCACAACTTGAACTCAAGCCTGGCAGCACCGCCGTCCTTCTCTTCCACGCCGTGACAAGGTAGACCGGCTCAGACCAAATCGCAGCGAGGAAATTTTGTCCGCCGATGAACCTTTGCCCTAACGGCACATTTCAACGAGTGCCGGATTCACCACAGCGCCGTCGCAGGCCGTGAAGCCGCCGCGGCTGCTGAGGCACATGCCGCGCTCGAATGCCGCGAGTACACCACTATGGAGATCGGCCGCTCCAGGATCATCCTGGGGCGCGTTGTCGCCATTTATGTTGAGGACAGGTACGTTCCCCCGGCGGGGCCTTACATCAAAGCCGACGAGTTGCATGCCATCGGCCGCATGAACGGGCTGGGAAACTACGTACGCACGCGCGACGCATTCATGACGATTCCACGCATCTCGTATGAGGAATGGAAGAGCGGGAAGCGATAAACAATCGAGCCGGCAGAGAGCGACGGCTGTTCTGCGTTGAGGCAATGCTTCGGCTGGGAGAAGTTGGGGGCTTTTGCCTCTATTGCCGGCCCCATAAGAATTCCAGATCTCGGTCGGCGCGTGCGTTGGCGATTTGTCGGAAGCTGAACTCTGCAGACTGTTCCTGACTTCATCACATTTGCATTCCTGATCATCTCAGTTTCTATGCACGCAGAATTATGGGGCTCGACCAACGTCGGCCATGGAATGTGCAATTGGGATCACTTCAATGGTCCGTGCGTCTATAAGATGGTTCTATTCTGACCATGAAGCGAGCCCCGGGGCACGACGTATCTATCGAGCCCAAAGCGTCCACTTCTCAACAAACGCTGCGCGGCCTCGACTGGCTCAATTTCCTGCTCGCCGACGTGCAGTCGGGGGTGGGGCCGTTTCTCGCGATTTACCTGGCTGGCTACAGGTGGAACGAGGAGAGCGTAGGGCTGGCGCTTACCGTCGGCGGGATCGCGGGAATTCTCACACAGACGCCTGCTGGCGGGTTGGTTGACTATCTGCGATCAAAGCGAGCACTGGTCGGTGTGGCCGTGGCTGCTCTGGCTGCGGGTGCGCTGCTGATCGCCTTGTTCCCGTCGTTCTGGCCCGTCATGGGCGCACAGGTCCTGATTGGCGGCACATCCAGCGTCTTTCTCCCGGCCATCTGCGCCATGTCGCTCGGCATCGTGGGACGCGCTGCATTCGACGTCCGCCAGGGCAGCAATCAGACGTTCAACTCAGCAGGGAACGTGGTTGCCGCCGTGTCGATGGGCCTGCTCGGCTACTTTGTTTCCAACCGCAGTATCTTCTTCTTCGTGGCGGCATTCGCAGCGCCCACGATTCTTGTGCTGCTCATGATCAGACCCGCCGAGATTGACTACGAACTCGCCCGCGGCGCAACGGACGGCGGAAAAAGTAAAGTGGAAAGCGTCTGGGTCCTCTTTCGGGATCGCCCGCTGGTCCTGTTTCTGGTCTGCGCAGTGATGTTTCATTTTGCGAACGCCGCGATGCTGCCCCTGCTCGGCGAGATGCTTGCAAAGGGACGCGGGCGAAGCTCAATGCTCTTCATGTCAGCGTGCGTGATCACGACGCAGGTGGTGGTCACGCTGCTCGCCTCATGGTCGGGGCGGAAGGCTGGAGTCTGGGGGCGAAAGCCGCTGATGTTGATCGCCTTCGGCATCCTTCCGCTTCGTGCCGTTCTTTACACCCTGACGGCCAATACAGCATTGCTGGTGGCTATTCAGGTCATGGACGACATCGCTGCGGCGATCTTCGGCGTTGTGTCCGTGCTGGTGATTGCCGATCTGACCCGCGGCACCGGACGCTTCAACCTCACCCTGGGAGCCATCAATACCGCGGTCGGCATCGGCGCGGCCCTGAGCCAGGTGATCGCCGGTACCATCGTTCACCACATGGGCTTCAACGCCGGCTTCCTGTTCCTCGCAGCGGTGGCGGTGGCGGCGTTCGCCATTCTGTATTTGTTTATGCCCGAGACGCACAACACACGGTTGGAAATTGCATGACAGGCACAACGCGCATTGTTGTCACCTTGGCGGTTTTCGCAGCGATGCTCGCCCTGATGGTGGTGCGCCCGCGCCGCTGGAACGAGGCATGGTGGACGATGCTCGCGGCTGCGGTGATGCTGGCTCTGGGTCTCGTCACGCCGCGCGAAGCCATCGGTACAATGATTGCCGGGAAGAACACACTTCTCTTTCTTCTCTCGCTTCTTGCATTATCCCTTCTCGTCGGCAAGAGCGGCTTTTTCGATTGGGCTGCGATTCGATGCGCGCTCGTCGCCAAAGGGGACGGGCACTCGCTCTACCGGAACGCGTTTGTGGCCGGTGCGATCATCACGGCGATCCTCTCCCTGGACACGACGGCTGTCATGCTCACGCCCGTCCTGCTGGCTCTGGTCAAGAGGCTCAAGGTTCCGGCGGCGCCCTACGTGTTGCTGTGCGCGTTCGTTGCCAACGTCGGTTCGCTGCTGCTCCCCATCAGCAACCTGACCAACCTGCTCTTCGCCGACGCCTTCCACCAGACCTTCGCGGCAAGAATGATCGTTCCCCAACTGGTCGCGCTCGCCACCACCTACGCCATCCTACGTTGGCGCTTTCGCCGCGTTCTGCACAGCAGCTTCGACGTCGAATCGCTCCCCGAGCCGACCAGCGTGGTTCCAAATCATCCCTACTTTCTGGTTTGCGTCACCGTCCTTGTCGCCGTACTCGTTTGTTACTTTCTCGCGCCGCTCATGGGACTTGAACCCTACGTTTTCGCGTTCGCGGCCAGCGCTGTGCTGGCGCTTGCCGGCATGGCGAACGGACGCGTGCACATTCGATTTGTGCGGGAACTCGCGTGGGATCTATTCCCATTCGTCATCGGGCTGTTCATCGCTGTGCAGGGGCTTGAGAATCTGGGCATCATCGGCGTTTCGTCCAGGTGGCTTGCCGAGATGAGACCGGGATCGCCTGGAAAGCTCCTCACTGCCGCGGGTGCGACGGCGTTCGCCTCGAATATCGTCAACAATCTTCCCGCTGCGCTGATTGCGCGAAGCGTCCTCTTGCGCTCGCACGCCCATATGGGCACGGTTCTTGCTTCGCTCATCGGCGCCAACATTGGCCCGATGATCACTCCTTTCGGCTCACTGGCAACCATGCTCGTCCTCGGGTTTGCACGGCGCGATGGGGAAGAAGTCCGCACCGGGCAGTTGGTCGTGCTCGGCCTTTGGGCAGTGCCGGTCATCCTAGTCCTGACCACGCTTGCCCTGGCCCTCACATATGCACTGGTTCGATAACGATTGTTGTCGTAATCACTGGCTCGCCGGCGACGATTGGTGAGCGTTGGCGCGGCCAACTGCGATGCCGTCTGTTTCGTCCCCGCAGGTCGGCAACGCCGACAGACGGCTCCGTTGCAGCTAACAGGCCTTAGCGCGTTTCCAGGACTCGTTTCCTCGAATCACGCATTGGCGATTTAGCGCGAAGCGAAATTCCCTCCCGGCGACATCGGCGTTTGAACTAAGTC
>PKXI01000055.1 GCA_003133425.1 Acidobacteriaceae bacterium | reverse complement strand
TGGTGTTCCACCTGGACAAGTGCATCGGTTGCCATACGTGCAGCCTTGCCTGCAAGAACATCTGGACGGACCGCAAGGGCGCCGAGTACATGTGGTGGAACAATGTCGAGACCAAGCCCGGCACCGGGTTCCCCACGGCTTGGGAAGACCAGGATAAGTACAAGGGTGGCTGGGCGTGCGTGGACGACGAACTTCGGCTCAGGTCCACAAGTAAGTCGAAAACGGTCGTCAATATTTTCCACCATCCCAACATGCCGACCATGGACGATTATTACGAGCCATGGACGTACGATTACCAGCACCTCTTCAACGCGCCGGAAGGACCCGATCAGCCGGTCGCCGTCCCGATCTCCGCGGTGACCGGCGAGTTGATCAATATCAAAGCCGGTCCGAACTGGGATGACGACCTGGGCGGATCCCCGATTTACGCGGAGCATGACCCGAACCTCGCCGGATTGACGGAGGAGCAGAAGGAGCAGATGTTCGCCGTGGAGCGGCTGGTGTTCTTCTACTTCCCGCGCATCTGCAACCACTGCCTGAACCCTTCGTGTGTCGCGTCCTGCCCGTCGGGCGCGCTGTACAAGCGCGGCGAGGACGGCATCGTGCTGCTCGACCAGAACCGCTGCCGCGGCTGGCGTAACTGCATCTCAGCCTGTCCCTATAAGAAAGTGTTCTTTAATTGGTCCACCGGGAAGTCGGAAAAGTGCATCCTTTGCTACCCGCGCCTGGAGACGGGGCAGGCGCCGGCTTGCTTCCACTCCTGCGTCGGACGCATACGGTATCTGGGCGTGCTTCTATATGACGCCAGCCGCATCGAGGAAGTGGCCAAGCGGCCGCCGGAGGAACTGGTGGAGGCGCAGCGGTCGCTGATCCTGGACCCGAACGACCCCGAGGTGATCGNNCCGCCTCATATTGAGTTCCGGACGCTGCCTATGTTGTTTTACGTTCCGCCCATGGCTCCGGTGATGTCGAGCCGCGACGATGGCGCGGTGAAGAACATCAGCGACGATTTGTTCCACGACATCGATGACGCGCGCGTCCCCATGAAGTTCTTCGCCAATATGTTTGGCGCCGGCCACGAGGGCGTAGTCCGGTATGCACTACGTAAACAGAAAGCGGTGCGCTGGTTCCGTCGTGCGGTGACTGTAGGGGACGTGCCTATGGCGGTTGCCGAACGCATGTTGCGGGAAGCCGAATGCTCTAACGACGAAGCGGAGGCGATATACCGGTTGACTTCGCTTTGCACGTTCGACGACCGCTTCGTGATACCGCCCATGCACCGCGAGGAGGCCATCGAGATGATGGAGGACCCGCTCGAACATAAGCAGAGTGCCGGATTCGGTTTTCTCACAGCTCCAAAGAGGGGGATGTGATGCTGGACTTGGCTTCCACCCTGGATGTGATAGCGGAACTGTTCGAGTACCCCGCCGCGGGATATCGGGAGCACTTGGAAAGCGCCGCGGCGTCCATCGCGCGAACCGACGCTGCCGCCGCTGAACACGTCCAGGCGTTTGCGGAAGCGGTGCGCGGCCGCAGCCTCTCCGAAATGGAGGAACTGTACATCCAGACCTTCGACCTGAACCCGGATGCGTGCCTGGATATCGGCTGGCACCTTTTCGGCGAAGACTACGCGCGAGGCGAGTTTCTGGTGAAGCTCCGTCAGGAGATGCGACGCTACGGCGTCGCCGAGCGGGAAGAACTGCCGGACAGTCTCCTCACCGTTTTGCCGCTGGCCGCGCGTATGCCGGAAGAAGAGGCGGCGCCGTTCCGTGCCCGGTTTCTGCGGCCGGCGGTGGAGAAGATCCGAAAGGCCGTGCCGGCGGAGAGCAATCCGTACTCCAAGCTGCTGGCGGCATTGGCGGTACTGCTGGGTGGTGCGGGAACCGGAACGGTAGATCAGGAAGGGAGAGAGCATGAATAACCCGGGCCAATATCTCGATCAACTACTGTTCAACGCCTTGCCGTACATGGCGGTTTTCACCTTCTTTCTGATGACCATCCGCCGCTACCGGGCGCGGACGTTCACCTACTCGAGTCTCTCGTCGCAGTTCCTCGAGAATCAGCAACACTTCTGGGGGCTGGTGCCGTTCCACTACGGGGTTCTCGTGGTGCTCGGCGGCCACTTCGTTGCATTCCTGGTGCCCCGCGGGATTTTACTGTGGAACAGCCATCCCCTGCGGCTCTACATTCTCGAGGGAGCAGCGCTGGTGTTCGGAATTTTGACGGTGGTAGGCCTCGGCGCCGCGATTGTCCGCCGGATGACGGTAAGCAAGGTGAAGATGGTCACGAGTCCGTTGGATTGGGTGCTGTTCGCGCTACTCATGCTGGAGGTTATCGTGGGAGTTGCCGTGGCACTCTTTCATCCCTGGGGATCGTCATGGTTCGCGGCCACCGCCGTGCCGTACTTCTGGTCGCTGCTGAAGCTCAATCCGGACATCAGCTACGTAACTCCCATGCCGTGGCTGGTGAAGGTGCACATCATCAACGCCTACTTGCTGATCCTGCTGTTTCCCTTCACCCGGCTGGTTCACATACTGGTGGTTCCGAATCCATACCTTTGGCGGAAGCCCCAGGTGGTCCGCTGGTATCGCAAACCGGCGCGCACCTGAAGAGGGCCCACAGTCATGGCTACATTGAAAGGTACACCCGGGCAGGGCTTGTTTGGCGCGACTCTCGGCTTCTTCATCGGCTTCGCCGCGGTGGCATTGTTTGGCCCCACCGCGCAACGCTTTCAGCAAGCCATGAACCTGAGTCCCGTGGCGGTGGGTTTCCTCATCGCCATGCCGGCCCTTTCCGGATCGCTACTGCGCATCCCTTTCTCGGCCTGGGTAGACATCAGCGGCGGACGAAAACCTTTCCTGACGCTGCTCAGCCTCTCTGTCGTGGGGATGGCGGGACTCGCCGGCGTGGTCGGCTTCTACTATCCGAACGGGATGACTCCAGGGATGTATCCGGTGCTGCTCATGCTGGCACTGCTTTGCGGTTGTGGCATCGCCACCTTTTCCGTTGGGGCGGGACAGACGGCCTACTGGTTCCCGCAGCGGAAGCAGGGTGTGGCTCTGGCGATCTTCGGTGGCGTAGGAAACCTGGCGCCCGGTATTTTCTCGTTCCTCATCCCCATCGCCTTGAGCACGCTGGGCCTGTCCGGCTCCTACATGGTGTGGGTTGCGCTCCTGGCAACCGGGCTGGTCCTGTATTTCATGCTGGGCAGGAACTCTCCCTATTTCCAATTGCTGGAGCAAGGTAGTGCGCCCGAAGAAGCGCGCCGCCTGGCGCGCGCCCATGGGCAGGAACTGTTTCCATCGGGCAATCTGAAAGAGAGTCTCCTGGTGTCCGCGCGAATCTGGAAGACGTGGGCGCTGGTGGCGATTTACTTCACCACATTCGGCGGATTCGTCGCCTTGACCGCGTGGTTGCCCACCTACTGGACCGGGTTCTTCGGCCTGAGCGCGATGGCCGCGGGTTTCCTGACGGCGCTGTTTTCGATTCTCACCTGTGTGCTTCGAGTGATTGGCGGCATTCTCTCGGACCGGCTTCTGGAAGGCGGGGAGAACACCACCATCCTGGCCCTGCTCATCATGATGGTGGGAGCGCTCGTCATGGTGGATGCCCACGAGTACGAGCTGGCCATCCCTGGAATCGTCCTGCTGGCGTTCGGCATGGGCGTCTCCAATGCGGGCGTGTTCAAAATCGTCCCGCAAGCCGTGCCTCAGGCGGTCGGCGGGGCAGTGGGCTGGGTGGGGGGACTCGGCGCATTCGGCGGTTTCGCGATTCCGCCCCTGCTGGCCTTCGCGGTGAAGAACCTGGGCAAGCGCGGCTACGCGATCGGCTTTATCATATTTGTCTTTCTGGCGCTGTTCTCGCTCTCGATGGCCTGGGTTCTGAAGTATATGCCTGGTTCCCCTGATAGACGAAGCGAGATCGCGCCGCCGGCAACCGCCGCGCAAAGGAATTGAACATTTGGTGCACCGATGACTAGCCGAGTCCTCACAATCGTTCTGGCAACCGGGTTGTTCTTCAGCGCGCTCTATTTGGCGACGAGGGCCGGGACCGCCCACATTCCTGGCAACCAGCAAGACTACGAGCCGGTACAACCTATCGCTTATTCGCACCGGTTACACGCCGGAGAACTTCAGATGCCGTGCCTCTACTGCCACTTCAACGCGGAGAAGAGCCGGCACGCCGGCATTCCGCCGGTGGCGGTCTGCATGAACTGCCACACCATGGTGACGGCCACTTTCGGCGCCGTGCGGGCCGAAGAGGAGCTGGCCACGAAGGAACAGCGCAAACCCCGGACGCTCGTCTCGCCAGAACTGCGGAAGATCTACGATGCTCTCGGACTGGATGCCAATCGGAAGCCCGATCCGGCGCGCGCGATGAAACCCATTGCCTGGACACGCGTGTACAAGCTACCCGATTTCGTGTACTTCGATCACCGCGCCCACGTCAACGCCGGCGTCGTTTGCCAGACCTGTCACGGGCCTGTCGAAGCCATGGAGCGGATGAGACAGGTTCCCGATCTCAGCATGGGTTGGTGCGTCAACTGCCACCGCGCGGCCACCCGGAACGGCGTGGCAGGTAAGAAGGTTTACGCTTCGATCGACTGTTCCACCTGTCACTACTGAGGAGCTGCCACCGTGAGTGCCGACGACAAGAAGTACTGGAAAAGCCTCGAAGAGTACAAAGGGGGCAACGCCTTTGAAGCGCGGGCGGCGATCGAGTTTGCCGATACTCCTCTCGGTGAAGCATCCGAACCGGGGCGGCGGGAGTTTTTGCGGGCCGCCGGCTTCGTATTTGCCGGAGCCGCCCTCACCGGATGCGGGCGTGCGCCGGTGGAGCAAGCGATCCCGATGCTGCGTCAGCCGGAAGGCATCGCGCCGGGACGTCCTTATTACTACGCCGGCGTCTGCGGCGGGTGCAGTGCATCCTGCGGGCTGCTTGCCAAGTGCCGCGATGGCCGGCCCATCAAGTTGGAGGGAAACCCGGAACACCCGGTGTCGCGCGGTGGCCTTTGCGCCGTCGGCCAGGCCTCGATCCTCGGGTTGTATGACAGCTTGCGCCTTCAACAGCCGATGGCGCGCGGAAAGAATGCCTCCTGGCTGGATGTCGATGCGGAGATCTCCACGGCCCTCGACAGCCTGCGAAAAGAGAAGCGCGCGGTCCGGGTACTGACGCAGACTGTCGCCAGCCCGGTTCTGAACGCGCAGATACGCGGCTTCCTGAAAGGCTTCCCGGACGCGCGCCACGTCGTCTACGATGCCTTGTCCGCTTCTCCAATCCTGGACGCCCACCGGCAAACTCACGGCGCGAGAGTGCTGCCACGCTATCTCTTCGCGAAGGCCGATATCATCGCCAGCTTCGACGCGGACTTCCTGGGTTCCTGGATTTCGCCCGTGGAATACACGTCCGCGTACAGCGAAGCGCGCGCCGTGGAGGCCAGTCCCCTCCGTTCCGCGTGGCACGTCCAGTTTGAATCGCGGATGTCGTTGACCGGTGCGAAGGCGGATCGCAGGATCAAACTGGCTCCGCCGGAGATCCCGGCCGCGCTCGAGCATCTGGCGGTGAAAGTGGCGCGTAAAGCCGGCTCCCCCATTCTGCAGGTGGCTGGCTCGCCAGTCTCGCTGCCAGAAGAGGTACTGGACGAGTTGGCCAACCGCCTTTGGGAGGCGCGGGGCCGGAGCCTTGTAGTGTGCGGACTTCCCCGTACGGACGCGCAGGTGCTCTGCAACTTCGTGAACCATTTGCTCGGCAACTACGGAGCGACGCTCGATATCGCGTCGCCGTCGTACCAGAAGCAGGGCGACGACCGGGAACTCGCGGGCTTAGTGGACGAAATCAGAGCCGGCAAAGTGGCCGCACTGTTTCTCCAGGGCCTGAATCCGCTGGCGGACCTGCCAGGCGGAGACGATCTCGCAAAATCGCTGGCGAGCATCCCCTTGCTGGTGAGCCTGTCGCCGCGTCCCGATGAGACCTCGTCGCTGGCTCGCTTCGTGTGCCCCGAGTGCGATCCTCTGGAAACCTGGGGCGATTCCGAGCCGGTCGCCGGTGTGGCCGCCATCAGCCAACCTGCGATTCGTCCCCTCGGCCAAGCCCGGCCTGCGATCGAAAGTTTCGCGCGATGGTCCGGTGTCAGCGGTTCCGCCCATGAACTGGTCAAGGGCTTCTGGAAGGAGAACGTCTACCCGCGCCAGGACGGCCAGGAGGCCTTCGAGGCATTCTGGAAGAAGTCCGTCGAGGCCGGTTTCGCGCGCGTGCGGCCGCAGCCCTCTCCCCTAAGACCGTTCGACGTTCAGGCGGTCAAACCCATCGCCGCGGGCCAGTCCTCGGGCGGTGAACTCGCTCTGGTGCTCTACCCCAAACCCGCCATGCCGGATGGGCGGCACGCTTACAACCCATGGCTGCACGAACTTCCCGACCCCGTGACCAAAGCGACGTGGGACAACTATGCCAGCCTCGCTCCGGCAACCGCGGAGCGCATGGCTCTCCACAACGGGAACGTCGTCCGACTCCAGGTTTCAGGAACCGCCATCGAACTGCCGGTTCTTATCCAGCCCGGACAGCATGAAAAGGTGGTCGCCGTGGCGCTTGGTTACGGGCGCTCGGTTTCCGCGCGATTCGCCAACACTGGCCCCAAATGGCTCGAACGACGGCCGACTCTGGGACCGAATGGAATGATCGGCGCCAATGCCGCACCATTTCTCCTCATGGAGGGCGGGAGCGTCCGGTACTGGCGCGACGATGTGAAAGTGACTTCCGCTGGCAAACGCCAACCGGTGGCGGTAACGGAGGGCTACAACAGCCTCACGGTACCGAAACACCTGGATCCGGGCGGCGGTCCACGTCCGATTGTTCAGGAAACTACGCGGGAGGCTTTGGGTTCCGGCGCGTCGAAACACGAGAGCGCTCACGAGGCACCCGCGTTGGATCTCTGGCCCGAGGACCATCCCTTCACCGGCCACCGCTGGGCCATGACCATCGACCTGAACGCATGCACCGGATGTTCGGCCTGCGTGATCGCGTGCCAGGTGGAGAACAATGTCCCGGTGACGGGCAAGGATGAGGTGTTGCGTAACCGCCAAATGCATTGGATCCGCATCGATCGCTATTACTCGGGACCGCCCGGGGACGTCGAAGTGGCGCATCAGCCGATGCTGTGCCAACATTGCGGGCACGCTCCCTGCGAGACCGTCTGTCCCGTGCTCGCCACAGTGCACAGCGGTGAGGGACTCAACCAGCAAATTTACAACCGCTGCGTCGGCACCCGCTACTGCGAAAATAACTGCCCCTACAAGGTTCGCCGCTTCAACTGGTTTGAAAACTCGCGGGACGATCGCCTGGCCAACCTGACGCTCAACCCCGATGTGACCGTGCGGTCACGCGGCGTCATGGAGAAATGCAGTTTCTGCGTGCAGCGCATTCAGGACGCCAAGGCCGAGGCCAAGCGCCAGAACCGCAACCTGCGCGATGGCGAGATCCAGACCGCCTGCCAGCAGACATGCCCCGCCCAGGCCATCGTCTTCGGTGATGTCAACGACCCGAAGAGCAAGGTCGCGCAGCGGATGAACAGCGGCCGGCGCTATCGCGTGCTGGAAGAACTCAACACTCGCCCCTCGGTGGGCTATCTGAAAATTGTCCGCGACAAAAAGACGGACAAAGGGGGAGACCATCGTGGCTGAAGTTCAGGCCGTTTCGCGGCCGCCGCTGATTCTGGGCGACAAGAGCCTCTCGCAGATCACCAGCGATATCTGCGCCGCCATGCTCCGCCGTCCCAATGCCCTGTGGTGGATCGGTTTCCTGATTGCATTTTCCTTGCTGGTAATGGGTGCAGCAGCGGTCACCTACCAGGTCGCCACGGGCATCGGCACGTGGGGATTGAACAACACGGTGGGCTGGGCGTTCGGCATCACAAATTTCGTCTTCTGGATCGGCATCGGGCACGCCGGCACGCTGATCTCGGCGATTCTGTTTCTCTTCCGGCAACGGTGGCGAACCTCGGTCAACCGCTCGGCCGAGGCGATGACGCTGTTTGCGGTGATGTGCGCCGGTGTCTTTCCACTGATTCACATGGGACGGCCCTGGTTGGGATATTGGATTTTCCCCTATCCCAATTTCCGCGGACCGCTGTGGATGAATTACCGTTCTCCGCTGGCGTGGGATGCCTTCGCCATCTCGACCTATTTCCTTATTTCGCTCACATTCTGGTACCTGGGCCTGATACCCGATCTGGCCACGATTCGCGACCGGGCGCACCCGGGACTGCGTCGCCGCCTTTTCGAGTTTTTCAGCCTCGGCTGGGACGGATCTTTCAGAACCTGGCAGCGCTATGAGACCGTCTACATGCTGCTGGCCGGTCTCGCCACGCCGCTGGTGGTTTCGGTGCACACCATTGTGAGCTGGGATTTTGCCGCCGCCGTGATTCCCGGCTGGCACGCGACTATCTTCCCGCCCTATTTCGTCGCCGGAGCTATTTTCTCGGGGATGGCGATGGTGCTCACGCTGATGATTGTCGCCCGCACGGTTATGAACCTCCAGAATTACATCACCGTGCGTCATGTCGAAGTGATGTGCAAGCTGATCCTTCTGAACGGCAGCATCGTCGCTCTCGCCTACGGCACCGAGTTCTTCATGGCTCATTATTCGGGCAATCCGTACGAGCAGTTCGTCTTCCTGAACCGGGCGTTCGGCCCCTTCGCCTGGGCTTATTGGACGATGATCAGTTGCAATGTGCTTATCCCGCAGCTCCTCTGGTTCAGGCGAGTCCGAACGAGTATTGCAGTGGTATTCGTCCTCAGTCTCCTGATCAATGTCGGGATGTGGTTTGAGCGGTTCGTGATCATCGTGACCAGTCTCCATCGGGACTTTCTCCCATCCAACTGGGCAAGCTACCGCCCCACCAGCATCGAAGTCGCAACATTATTGGGGAGCTTCGGGCTCTTCTTCACCTGCTTTCTGATCTTCTGCCGCATTCTGCCGATGATTGCGATGGCGGAGGTGAAGGGTGTCGTGGCGCACGAACGTGCCGAAAGGAGGCACCACAAATGAGCGGGCGCGTGATGGTCGGCATCTTTCAGGACGAGGACGACATTCTTTCGATCACCCGGGAGGTTCGGAAGGAGGGCTATACCATCCTCGATATCTACACGCCTTACGCGGTCCACGGCCTCGACAAGGCGATGGGCCTTCCACCATCGCGTCTGCCTTGGGTCTGCTTCGCGCTGGGCTTGGTTGGGGCCGTGGCCAAACTCTGGTTCGAATACTGGGCAACCGCTGCCGACTGGCCCGTCAACGTGGGTGGCAAACCGTGGAACTCATTACCCGCCTTCGTCCCGGTCACATTCGAGGTGATGGTGTTATTCGCCGGCATCAGTACCGTGATCGCGTTATTCGTGGTAAGCCGCCTCTATCCCGGCCGCCGGGCGGCAACCGTCATTCCGGGCGTGACCAACGATCGCTTTGCGCTGGTGCTCGAGGAGACCGACGCCGCCTTTGAGCCGGTACAGGTTCGCCGCCTGCTGGAGCGGCATGGAGCCGTCGAGGTTATCGAGCGTGCCGAGGAGTCCTTACCGTGAAACTCAACCTGTTGCTGGCCGTTGCGCTGGCGCTGTGCGTCGCCTGCGGATTCCTGATCCGGCCACAGCCGTCCCGCCCTAATGTGGAGGTCCTTCCCGAGATGGTTCGAACCGCCGCCTACAAGGCGTATTCGGCGAATCCCAACTTCCCCGACGGAAAGACCTTGCAGGCACCCCCTCCCGATACTATTCCGCGCGGTTTTCATCCCGTGGATTACGAGGCCACGGAGGCCGGTGCGATCCGTGCGGGCGAGGAGTTGAGCAATCCCTATACCTTCGAGGATCTTGCGGCATTCACGCGTGGTGCATTCGTGTTCCGCACCTGGTGCGTGCCCTGCCACGGGGGGGCCGGACGAGGTGACGGGACCGTCGCCATGCGCGGCTTCCCGGCGCCACCTCCTCTCACTAGTGAGAAGACACTGACACTGAAAGACGGCCGGATGTTTCACATCCTCACATACGGACAGAAGAACATGCCTTCTTATGCCTCGCAAGTGTCTGAAGACGATCGATGGAAGGCGATTCTCTACGTGCGATCCCTGCAGCGGAGCGCACAGGCTACACAGGCGCCCGCGCCGCAGTCGGCCCTGACGCCATCGCCTAGCGGCCCGGAGGTACGGAAATGAACGGGCAGTGGCGCTTATCCCCGTCATTTGAGCGTTGGCTCTACGGGATGGCGGCGGCCGGCTTTCTCACTCTCGCCACCGGTTTATTCCTCTCACCCCAACGAGCGCTCGGCAGCCTGCTGATGGCCGGCTTCGGTCTCATGTGCCTGGGCCTGGCCGGCATCTTGTTCGTTGCGATCCTGTACGCCAGTGGAGCGGCCTGGGGTACTGCCTTCCGGCGCGTGCCCGAAGCGATGAGTGCCATTCTGCCCTATGGCGCCGCTGTCCTGGCCGTTGTCTTCCTCTTTGGATCTTCGCTCTATCCATGGCTTCACAACCGCGGAGAGATGACCGGATTCAAGGCGGTCTGGCTGAACTTTCCTTTCTTTCTGACGCGGGCTGTCCTGTACGTTGCGCTGTGGCTCCTGTTCACGAGGGCCATTCTGAAGACGTCGCGGCTTCAGGACGACACTCGCGATCCGGCGGCTAGCCGCAGTAACGCGAAGCTATCGGTTATCTTCCTCGTGGTTTTCGGCATCACCTTCTGTCTGGCGAGTTTCGATTGGGTGATGTCGCTAGAGCCGCACTGGTCGAGCACTATTTTTGGAATCTACAATTTCGCCGGCCTGTTTTCGTCGGGCTTGGCGGTGATCATTCTGCTGGTCGTTTGGATGCGCCGCGCGGGACCGCTTCGCAACTTCGTAACCGACGAGCACCTGCACGACCTGGGCAAATTGCTGTTCGCCTTCACGACGTTCTGGATGTACATCTGGTTCAGCCAATACATGCTGATCTGGTACGCGGACATCCCCGAAGAGACCGTACACTACATCGGGCGGCAGCACCAATACTGGATGCCGCTATTCATCCTGAACTTGTTGCTGAACTGGGCAGTGCCGTTCGTGGTCTTGTTGCCCAAGCGCACGAAGCGCACCGGGGGCCTGCTCGCCAAGGTGGCCGTGGTCGTTTTGCTGGGGCGCTGGCTCGATCTGTACTTGATGATTGAGCCCGCCACTGGAGGGTCGAACCCGCAATTCGGACCGTGGGAAGTCGCGGCGATAGCCGGCACATTTGCGCTGTTTATTTTGGTTTTTGCGCGAGCTATGGGGAGCGCTCCGCCAGTGCCACTGGGGGATCCCTTTCTCGCCGAGAGCCTGCATTACCACAATTGATTCGACTAAGGAATCACAGTGAATCCACGATTTGATACGACTTGTCAGTTGCCGCCCATGATCGAGATTGTGGGCCTGTACATTTCCCGCGGACACAACTACTTTGGGCATCACGGCCAACCCCCCGGCGAAGAAGCGGCTGTCGAGATGGCTTCAGTCGAGTGTACAGCCGGACGTGGGCTGCGCGGGGACCGCTTCTTCGACCATAAGGAGGACTACAAAGGGCAGATTACGTTCTTTGCCTGGGAGGTCTATGAAGACCTCTGCCGCCAGTTCAAGATTCACGACAAGCACACTGGCGTTCTCCGCCGAAATGCCATCACGCGCGGGATTGATTTGAATACCCTCGTGGGACGGAGATTCTCTGTTCAGGACATTCAATTTGAAGGGATGGGTGAGTGTAGTCCCTGCTACTGGATGAATGTGGCGTTCGGGCCTGGGGCAGAAGATGCCCTGCGCGGACGAGGCGGTCTGAGAGCCCGCATTCTGACCAGCGGGATTCTGCGGGCAAATATCCCCAGTAGAGCCGGGGCTTTAACGTTGCTGGCCCCTCAAGGGGGCCTGATCGCAACCGATCAAAAGCCTGACACCACAGCTTCGTGAGGCCGCAATCCGAACGCCACCTTGCAAATGCAGAGTGGTAAAGCACAATGCCGGATCTGTCAAACTGTTACTGTCTCCCCGGCAGAGCCGGGGGATCTCTCCACGGATTGCCGGTGAAGCCCTTGCACACCTCCGGCGCATCATCCGAGTTAGCCTCCGACCTCGTTCATCGCGTCTAACGCGAGGTTCGAGTGGGCAACGGCGGCGCCAGCGCGCATCTCGGCGGCCACCCAGATGGCTTCCATCACCTCTTCGCGTGTCGCTCCGGCTCGGAGCGCCTGTTTGGTGTGCCCACGAATGCAGTAAGGGCACTGCGTCACGTGTGCCGCCGCGACCGCGATAAGTTGCTTGGTCTTGGCGTCGAGCGCGCCCTCTTTGAACACACTCTTGCTGAATGCGGCAAATGCGTCGTTCGTCTCGGGCGCGAGCGCCTGCCGCGCTTGGTTCAGCTCGCGGCTCGCTGCTGGATAGAGGTTGTCTGCCATTCACGTCACCCTTCCTTTGTTTCCTGCGCTGGGCGCCTGGTTGTAGCGCGAAGCACCCCTCCAAGGTAGCTGTCGTGCGATCTAATAGCCACCAAACTCCTCCGTGCGAATGTCATCGTCATCGATGCCCGCATCGTTGAGCATAGCCCGCAAACCTTTCGCCATCGCAGGCGGTCCGGCCACGTAGTAGATGGGCACTGCGACGGAGGATTCCGGAAGACCATTCAAGTGACGGGTGAGCATTTCCGGATCGATGTGCCCGGTCTCTCCAGTCCACTGTCGCTGCAAGCGGCTCACGGCTGTCATCGTCGGTATAAAAGTGAAGTTGACATTCTCCTTCTCGATGGCACTCAACTCCTCCAGGAACGGTGCATCTTCCGGGTGCCTGTTTGCGTAAAAGAGGAAGAGTTTATGTGGCAGCCTTTCGTGCGCGGCGTGGCGAATCATGCTGCGAAACGGGGTGATACCAATTCCGCCGGCCAGCAGGACAGCGGGACGGCTCACATTGTTATGGAGCGTGAGGTCGCCGAAAGGCCCGTCTACTTTCGCAATACTTCCAATCTGCGTCTTCTGTAGCACCCGTTTGAAGGCGGTATCGCGCAGGCGCGTCGTAAACATCAGGCGATCCTCATAAGGAGCGCTCGCAATGGAAAACGCGCGTGCATTTCCCTCGGCGTCGGTCTCCGGCGGATCGATCCAGGTGATTTCCGCGAACTGGCCGGCCTTGAACTCAAACCCGAGTGGTTTTGTGAATTCAAACGCCACTGTGCGCTCCGCGACTTCGCGGCGGCTATTCAGTTTCAAAACTTGGGCGGACGAGTTTGCTACGGTAGACATAGCTGCCTCCTGCTCTCATGATCTGGTCCCGGCGCTGCGCCTGCGGTCCAGAGTGGTCAGTACATTATCCAACGACACGGCGAGTGCGGCCACGCTCTCCGCTTGCCACTGTTCCGTGATCGTGTCGAGATCGACACCCACTCGTTGTAGGTCCTCCAACACAGTTTCCGCTTCAGCCGGATTATGGTGAAGCGTGATGCCGCGAACCTGTCCTTGCTGGCGAAATGCATCGAGAGTTCCCAGTCGCACGGTAGTAACCGTATCCGGGCCGATGAGTTCCTCAACGTAACGGACCTCGGAATCGGCGCGATTCTCTGTCGTGGCACTTACCCAGAGCATTCGTTGTGGGTGAACGCCGCGAAGCCGGAGACTCGCAAAGCGGTCGCTGTGGAAGATGTTGCAGAATCGGCGGAAAATGCGCCTTGCGTTGGCGATGGCGATCTTTCCACGCAAGGACAGCGCCGTCGGCGTGCCGATGCGCAGTAGCTCGCCGTCAACCTTGCTATCGATTCGGCTGACGGGAACGGAGACTACAGACGCAATGCGCCTGGGGTCGGGTGCGCGCTCAATGCCGCGAAGGTATGCCCCCACGACCGCTTCGTAGTGTGCGGGTGAAAACACGAGCGTGACATTGACATTGATGCCCTCAGCGATGAGAGCTTCGATAACGGGGATGCCCTGACGTGTTGCCGGCACTTTGATCATCAGATTCGGCCGATGCACTCTGTCGCAGAGACGCCGCGCTTCGGCAATGCTCGCTTCGGTATCGTGCGCCAGGTAAGGAGACATCCCGATGCTCGCAAAACCATCCACTCCGTGAGTTTGGTCAAAAACCGTTCGCAGCGCGTCGGCCGCCATCCGGACGTCTACAATCGCAATGCGTTCGTAGATCGCTTGCGCGTCGATGTGGGAATCGATCTGAGCCAATCCTTCAAATGCATCGTCGTAATCGCGGCCTTCGGCGATGACCCGATCGAAGGTTTCCGGATTCCCCGTCACCCCGGTTGGACCGTCCTCCGCAATCAGGCGTTCGAATTCCCCCTGACGAACCACCCCGCGGCCGATAAAATCCAGCCATATCGACTGGCCGTGCTGCTTCAACTGCTCGATTGAAGTGGTAGGCCTCGAAACTGTTTGGTATACGCTCTGCCTCGGCATCTCGCCCTTTTCTAGGCTGAACCCTCCGGCAGAAATGGGCAATGATCCATTTGTCATACAACCCGGAACATTTGTTTGGTGGAGGAAAGGGCAGGGCACGGGACCCTAGATGAGGCCGCGCTGCATCGCGTGCATCATGGCTTCGAGCCGGTTGTGGGTCCGGAGTTTCTCGTTAATACTGTGCAGATGATTTCGTAGGGTCGGAAGGGTGATGCTCAGCTCGCGGGCGATCTCAGCCGAGTTTTTCGCCTTGGCGAATAGCCGGAGAATTCGCTGCTCCTGCGTAGAGAGGGGAGAGACCGGAGAAATGCCGTCCGCCTGCACGGAAGCGGCCACCANNTTCCTTCGAGAGCGCTAGCATCCTGACAAGGAGCTGCTCATTCGCTTTCCGGTGGGAAATATCCCGCGCCAGATGGACGATTAGGCGACGATTCCGGCGAGTAGGCTCGTCGAAAACGATCGTCGAGATATTCACCCACAGCCGGTTCCCCGAACTCGTCTTCACTTCGAGGTCGAAATCAGGAATCGGTAGGTCCTTCGCCGCGCAAGCTTGAACACT
>PKXI01000456.1 GCA_003133425.1 Acidobacteriaceae bacterium | reverse complement strand
GGCACTTCACGATGCTCCCTGGGCATGGCCGAAGAGTATCCTTTCTGGCCATGTGCGATTCATCTTAACTCTGCCGAATCGGGGCACTGCCAGTTTCGCTCCAGAGTCTCTCGATAATTTCATTGCGTGCACTCCGTGGGTAACTTAATTGGCTGCGCAGGGTGACGGTACAGTAGAAACAAAAGTTAGAAGCGGCGGCGGCTTACCGGCTGCTGCCGTCTTTTCAGCGGATCGTCATCTGCACGCACATGTACGTCAAGCGTTCATTGCCACTGCAATCATGGATTCGGGAAGGATTGGGTTGCGGACTCAAATAGCGTAGCTGCTCACTTCTCGTGGCTGATCGAACTGAGCCAGACGCATGCGGCTTGACCGGAAAAATCCAATTCCGCTGTAATTGGCTCACGCCCCGTAAAATCACAAAATCACCGGTAAACGGGATTGTGAACAGTGAGGCATCTGCTTGGGCACCAGCTAATTCGAACTGAGAACCGACAATTCTCAGATCTAATCGCTCAAGACGTGGGCGTTCCCCAGTTTCCATATTCAATTCGAAGCGCAAATCGCGCTCAATCAGCGCATTGGCCTGTTACTGTCAACCCAGAATTTCAACAAGCAGCACCATCCCCCAAGATGATTCGTCTCTCTTACGGCGCTCGGAGAAAAGGCTGCCAGTTCTGAAAGCCACGAGCGCTCATTTACCTGCGATAGTAAACGCTTAAGCCGCCGCAATGTTGTCATTGAAGCAACCGCTAAAAAGTCGCCGAGCAGGGACTCGTGCAACTTTCGCCGCTCGGCTGATGTCTTTGTCACTTCAGTCTTTGTGAACATGCCGATTGAAGGGTCGCTGCGAGGGCCGAATGGCCGTTGGCGGAGGCTACGCTCGCCGCTGATCTTCCATCGTTGTCTATTGGCTTCGGATCCGCGCCGGCACGCAATAGCAAGTTCACTATGTCTTGATTCCCGGTCTTCGCGGCGTTCATGAGCGACGTCCATCCTTCATTATCGCTTGCATTCGGATCAGCGCCTCCCTCCAGCAACTTCAAGACGAGCACAGTGTCTTGGCCTCCGCAAGCGAGCATCAGCGCAGTCCATCCGTCGTTATCCTTGATGTTTGGATTTGCGCCATATTTCAGAAGCAGCTGTGCAGCTTCTCGGTCCCCTTCGGCACATGCAACTTCCAGAGGAAGGCCATTGGGTTCTGGCCGAATATTTGGATTTGCGCCATTGTTTAACAAAAGTTCGAGTAATTTCCGGCTGGTGCTGCGTCCCCAGGCATAGTGCAGCGGAGTCTCGGCGCCGAATATGCCTGGTGCAATAAAATTCGGATTTGCGCCACTTTTCAAAAGCCTGGCCGCCAGATCGACGTCTGATACCCGGCAGGCTTCAATCAACGCCAGGTTCACATTTTCATCATTAACGCGCGCACTTGCCTTGGGGACTAGTGGGGCGGAAGACCTGCGAAACATGTCGAATAATCCCAAAACGGTTATCCCTCTCCACGACTACGGTTGCAAGTGAACAATTGTGCCCTTCCTGGCGAAGAGCAAGTTGACGTCAAAGCAGTGCCACGAGAAAGGCGATAATAATGAGCACGAGAACAACGGCCAAACAGCCACAGCCGCCGCCATCACCGCTCGATTTACTTGAGCTTTGATTATCCGAAGACAATCGCTCCCCTGCTTTGAATGCGACCTTCAGAACTCCCTTTGTGAGAGGACGTACCCACCAATCCATTTGAAAGTCACCACTCCTCAATACTTCGCTCGGTCTTCCCGGCAATGCTTAGCCCAACAACTCGGCTCAACTGTCTTTTTTCTTGCACATGCGACGGATGTTGATACGACCCTCGCCAGCTGTGTAAAACAACCTGCATTCAACCCCCTTGGGGATAGTGAATCTTGAATGATGCTCGTGGGTGTCATGCATCCGTGACCTGCTGAGTTTCACAGGGTCTGGAGCATCTGCCAATTCCTTTAATGCCCGCTCGATTTCAAGGCGACCGTTAAAGTCCTGTTCCGCGCACCACTTCAGCGGCTGCGAATTAAAGTCGATTTTGGGAAAGTGAATAGCCCAGAGAGAATGCAGCTCTTTCGTCCTTCGCTCTAGGCGACTTACAAATCGCATCTCTGCTTCGCTAGCATCCTTGTTGCGTTTCTCTAGTTCTGTCTTTAGCCGATCATCGGTCTTCCTTGTATTTTCCAGGTCGCATTTTAGTGCTCGGATCATTTCCTGTTGCTTGGCAATCAACGATTGGAGAGCAGTGTTTAATTGTTGACCGTCGTGTTGATTTGTGAGAGCAGAAGCCAACGATGCCTCCGCTCGACTCAGGCGTTCCTCGATAGATTGAATATTCTGCGACGTGCGATGAACAGACGTTTGGGTTTGACTGAGTTCTGCCGACGTCTTGATTCGCGTTTGACGTTCGAGTTGAAGAGCCGTAAAATCGTGTTCTTCAGAGGGTGGGGCGGATGTTACGCCGCCCTTGCCGTCGCTCAACAATCGGTGCACCTGCGCCGACGGAAGGGATGTTGTGGAGGGAACCAACGGCTTACCTGCGTGAGTGACGCAGGTCCAAACGATCATCGCGTATTGGCCGCGCTGGATCTTTCTTTGCCCCCAGAAGTATCCAAGAACGCCGATTGACACAGAGATCATCACTCCGAACGGCCCCGTTAGGAACGACATGGCGCTAGTTGCCCCTGTGTATGCTGCAAACGGGAGAATGATTCCGAATATGCTCGTGAAGACCGCGTGCATCACTGTTGTGAGAGCGAGATATGCTCCAAAACCACCTGCCTGAACCGCGGCAATTCCAGCCAATGGTAAGCCCGTAGTAACAACCGCCGACCTCAGACTACTCGCCGAAAGCGTTTGGAGATTAAGCGCTTTCTGGATTTCGAGCCGCTCCTCGGGCGTCATCGCTTCGATGTGTTTTGAAATGATCTGATCGGTGGCTCGGAGCTGTGCAGCGTCCTGCTTCTTCAATTGGTCTTGCAACCCCTTGACACAATCTTCAAGGTATTTCGCAGCGACGGCCTCGGCCTGTTGGCTGAGGAGTATTTCCGAAGAAATGTCGTATCCTGCCGCCGCTTCTTCAATCAATCGAGTGGACAGTATACCTATGTCGGGAGGCGAAACTCCCAATCGCGAGCTCAATGTGGTGAGAACAAATTGTCGAGCAGCTTCGGCGCGGCCAGTCCAGTGTTCAGCACGTTCCATGACCATCTCGGCGGTGGTCTTCGCGCGAGTATCGTCGATCGTGGTTCGGACGCCAATCTGGTCGAGTAAGCTTTTTGCGAGCCTTTTTGTTCCGGTATACGCCTGCTTGGTTCCCGTTCCGACTACCTTGAGATAGGTGACCTCTTCAAGGACCGCCGCCTGAACCGAAACAGCCTGCGAGTCAACGCTGTTGTAATACTTGAGAAGAGGCTCCAACATTCCTCCGTGCTAGATCGGTCGTATCTTCTATAGGGTTGCTAACTCAGTTCGTTGAAAATAGGCTCACATTCGCAGGTTTATCCCAAGATCCGTTTCAATACGCCGAAAAGCCCGCAGCTTGTTTTTGCGGTCGCCACGTTCTGCCGGGCAATTGTGACTGACTTCTGGAAACGTAGTGGGCCCCTTCCGGCGTATAAACGCGCCTTCCCTCGAGTATCGATACTGGCCCGTGCACCAGGAAGGCCAACGCTCAACCGCGGGCCGGACTTTGAAAGATTGAGTCGTATGCCTGGCAAGACACGAAGCGACTTTCTCAATGACCAGCCCATCATCACCCCTCGTCAGCAATGCGTTCAGCAAGTTTCTGAAGTTCCTCAGTCAACTGAATGCCCTGGAATGGCCTTAGTGGCGGCAAACGCAACTCGCGCAATGCGCGAAACGCCGCATCGCAGTATCCGATCAATTCGGCGACATTAAGGCTGAGGCAAACGGTTCGATACGTGTTTACTGCTGCGGCTTCGAGAATCCGAACCTGCCGATTGTCGTCCAGAATCGCTCGGCGGTAGTCTCTCAGTCGGCTCGAAAGCAGACCACAGGCTTCTATGATTCGGCGGTTCTCTGCAATATTTGCCTGCAACTGTTCGCGTGGGCCGCAGCTCCTCAGTTGCGCTTGCGCATCGCCAATGTGACGAAGTGCACCCTTTTCCTGCTCAGCAATTCTAGGCAGAAAGTGGCCATCGATTTCGGACACGAAGTGAGTTTGGATGCGGTCAACGACAAAAACCAGAAGGACATACATGCCGTAATACCGCTTGCTTTCCGCGGGTGCCTCTTTGTTGGCGTCCACCAATTGTTGCAGTTGCTCTGTCAGCTGCCCAATATTTGAGATCACCGCAGCCATCGAAATAATGTCATCAACCACGGGAAGCAGAAGAGTGTCCGCCTGCTCCGGCGGAACGCTCAATCCGATGTGCAGCAAATGCTCCCGGAAGCCGGTTTTCAGATTCTCAATCTGACTGTTCCTCTCCGCGATCCTCTCGGTCTCGTCGGCAATGCTATCCGTCAAATTTTCTTTGCTTTGCACGACCAAACCTTCGACGAAGGTCTGCGAATTCTCAGCCGGCGCCGAGAGCTTGAGTTCTCTATATCGTGTAATCCGGGACTGCGATGCGGCGTTGTCTGCCTGGAGATTGCGGATGCGGGCTCGATACCCGGCAGCGCCGCAAGTCCCAAGGACTGCCAAAACCGAGTCCAGAATCTCCTCAAGATCCAGCTGACAGTCTTTCTTCGTTTCACGCCAAGGAACCCAAGATTTGTCCGGCATCTCCTCGGATTCCTTGTGGTCGTATATCGCTAGGGCCTTTTCGAGTTGCGGGGACGCTTTCTCCCATATCGCACCGGTCACCGGTTCGCGAGTGCCCAAGTCTCGCTCAAGTAGATCTCGCGCCCGGCGCTGAACGCCTTCGATCAAACGCCCGGCTTGGTCCGCAATGCCCTGAACATTCATTTCGTGCTGAGCCCGTTGGCAACAAATAGAGCAATGCTTTGTTTAAGTTACACATCATAGCGTGCCTTCGTTGCCGCCGGCGTGATCGCCATCACGGCCACAGCATGCATCAACGAAAAGTTCACTATGCCGCCAACGCTGACTTCAGTGCGCTGATACAGGACGCGGCCTCTGTTCTCTCCTCAGGCGGTTCATCGTAGACCAGCGAATGCCACACCGATTTCGCTGACTCCGGTCGCACTACATAACGTCAACGCACAATAACCCGCTGCCCGTCACTCGTTGCCCAAAGGCATCGATGCGGCGGGTCTTTTTGCTTTTGGAGGACCAAAATTTCCTGGAGTCTGTCAACGAACGCATTTATCGCCAAATCGCTCATCGACACTCGTTAATCCCCTGAAGTCGGCTAGTCTTTAGCTTCCGTCTGAGAAGTCCCGATTCTCAGATTTAATCGCTCAAGACATCGGCGTTTCCGAGGATCTATCCTGCAACCCGTACCTATGTTACGTACCAGAATGAGCTTACGAATGAGCGACTGTGGATTCTAAATGCACGCTTTTTCCCTATAAGCTCTACCGAGAGCGACGACCTTGCGCTTCAATCGGCGGTACGCGACCTCCAATCGATCTGACCGATTTGCCGATGTGGAGGAACGCCAGCCATGAATCGTTCTGAGCGAGCACTTCTTGTATCTCGGGCTCGCTGAGGACCATGCAAGCGGTGGAAAGGGCGTCCGATTCAGATGCCGTATCGGCGAGAACCCAGGCGCGGTTCTGGCGCAATGCGGGGCGGCCGGTACGCGGATCAAGGATGTGGCTTCCCTTCACTGCCAAACCTGAACCACTCAGCGAAGCGTGAGTCAGCAGAAACCGCTGCGAAGAATCGTCTTCGCCCAGACCACACGACCAGCCGAGGTGGCCCGTCGGTTGATCTCCGGCGAGAATGCTGCTGCCACCCGCAACGAGGAGGAACGAGGGGCAGTCCCAGTCTCGGATCAGTTCGGCCATACGGTCGAGGGCAAATCCTTTGCCGATGGCGCCCAGATCGAATTCAAGCCGGCCGTTGACGCAGAGAATTGAATGCTCGTCTGGGAGCAAATTCCACTGCGGAAGGGAGGGTTGAGTTTTCAGGGCGGCAGGCGTGGGGCAGAAAGCACTACGTGTGGCTTGATCCATCCGTTTCGCAATTTGCAGGCAGGCGAAGGCAGGCTCGCTCAAACACATCGTTTCGCCGGGAGCCAGATCTGCAATCCGAGCTATGTCGCTATCGGTTCGGAATCGGCTCAAACGCGATTCGAGCGAATCCAGAAGGTCGAAGGCGGCCTGTGCAGCCTGGGCGGGGTAGGCTTTGTCGTCGGAGGCGATGCGCACCTGAAAGTGGGTCGCCATGGCTGCATGGTTGAAATGATGGATCTCAGCCATGGGAATTCATTTCGGCTCCGGCAGCCATAACAGGATGAGCACGCCTGGGCGGCTCCCGAAGAAATCTGGTCGAAAGCCGCGCAATCTGTCGGCATACTGATCTGCGGCCTCGGTGGAGGTGACGTAGAAATCTGCATCAGCTACTTGCTGGCCGGGCTGCCAGAAGCCAACTTGATTGAAGTGGCGCAGGTACCACGGCAGCGGCCAGGGATCAGAAGCGATCACCGCAACGCGTGGCGAGTTTATGCCGTCTCTGTGGGCCATTTCTGCTATTTCAGCTGGAAGTCCGAGAAGGTCGTTCGAAGTGTGGGCATAGGCATAGGGATTGCTTTCGTCGGCTGGTTGGAGAAAGACGCGCTGGCGCGTGTCGTGACCAATCAACACTCCTGCGAACGCGAGGATGCAGAATGCTGGAATGGCCACCCGCTTACCAAACTGCCCCGCAGTCCAGCGCCAGAGCAACTCCACGGTCATCCCGGCGAATATCGCCAGCGGCAGCCAGAGGTTCAGCGCCAACCATGGTGTTTTGTACGGAATCAGGCTGTAGATTGCAGCGAGGAGTAAGCCATAGTACGCGAGCCATTGATATGGGGAAGCGTCGCGCTTTTTGATGGCAATGAAAAGTCCGACGCAGGCAAACGCGAACAGCAGTCCACCGGACCAGCCGCCTGTGAGGATCTGGCCGTAATACCAGAAGGGTTGCTGGTGACCCTGACCAGCGGCGCGCGCCAGGATGTTCGTGGCCACGTCAGAGAACGCGAGGAGGGATTGCCAGCTTCTGCCGAACCAAGTGAACAGAATGACGGCCAATGCCAGGAAAGTGGCGGCAGCCGCCAGCAGGGGTCCGGGGCGCAACGATTTGGCGAAGCTCGTGCCACGCAGGTTCCACGCCCTGAACACAAGTGCTGCCGCGGCTAGAGCGAACAGGTGAAGGATCGCGGTTTCTTTGCAGGCAAACATTAACGCGGCGCAAGCTCCTGCGAGCATGGCCTGACCTACGGAGCGTGTTTTGCAGGCACACCAACCCGACAGGATGAGTCCGAATGTGGCCGCGCAGAAAAGGGGTTCATGGATAAAGTACCTGTCGTAGTAGACGGGCAGCGGAGCGACTGCAAACAGGAGCGCAGCGAGAAGACTGGGCACCAATCCGAACATCTCGGTGGCAGCGCCAAAAAGGAGGATCATGATAGTCCCAGCCACGACTGATGTCAGGCGCAGCTCCGATTCCGTCAGATCAGAAAAAGACCTTGCACCGTGCATCCAGGCCAAAGGCAGAGCAAGGGCTGCCAATGCAGGACCATGGCGGTCCTGCGGATCGTAGGTAAACGGCTCTCCGGCAAGCAACTGTCCGACAATATAGGCGTTGACGGCTTCGTCTGTGTGCATGGGCCGCACGTCCAACTGCGGAAGGCGAATAGCCAACCCGACGAGCGCGATAACAATGAAGGCAGGCCATCGACTCCAAGACATACGAATAGCGCAACGCTCCATCGGAGGATGGGCGGAAGGAGTGACCTCAGGCAGGCTTGCCCCAGACTTCAATCTCGATGTAGTCATTCAATTTGTTGGTTGTGTTTCCGTTGCTGTAGAGGCGAATGTAACGGCCCTTCGCGCCCTTGGCGTCGATCAGCTTGCCCTGGTACGTTTCGACGTAATTCAAATCTTTTCCTGCGCCAGCCCCGAGCTCGCCTTTGAAGTCATTGTTGAAGATCGTCATGACACCAGATTTGAACGTGGGGTCATCAGACACCTGGGCCACAACGTCGCGATAAACGCGCGCCTGGGAGTGGAAATGCCATACGAGGACAGCATAGATATTTGCGCTCTTTGCCAGGTCGATCTGTACCCATTGCTTGCCCGGCCCGAGCTCGACCCACGAGCCTTCGTCGCCGGCTTTGTCACCATCAGTGACCAGGTCCAGGGTGCCAACAATTGGACTATTGTCGCTGGCTGTAACTTTCTTGCCCTTGGCCAGGTTGATGGAGCCCGCAGGGACCATAAAGTCAGGGCGCTTGCCCCTCAGCGGGGGTTCAAGGTTCGGTACGTTGAGCGGAACCGGCGTGCCAACGAAGAGAGGACGAGGCAGTTGCGTCTTCAGCGGGACCTTGTCCTGCGCGAGGGCGGTTGCGGCTACGAACAATGCGACGACAAGTGGACAAATGCGGGAAAGAATAGTTCTCATAATCTCAGGCATTCACTTCTTCCTTCGTGATCAGGATCTTCTTTTCGGCGCCTACCGCTTCATTGGCTTTGTGAATGACGTATTCGCTTGTGAAAGCCTCTTCGGCGGGACAGTTCAACTTTGCCGTGCCGCGGATCGCGTTGAAGAAGTTTTCCAGGTGCGGTTGGTGCGGAGGTTTATTGAAGAACACGGGAATCTCGTACTGCGCCAGTTGTGCTGTTTCCCGCACGTCGACTTTTGTAGCGTCTGCGGAAGTCTGAATGGCGCGTACGTAGCCCTTCTGAGCAAGGTCGTCCCATGAGACCGCATCAGCGCGGGCCTCACGATAGATGGCACAGATGGAGGGATCTTCAGACATCTTGATGGTGCCATCATCTCCCATAAACGATTCGAAGTAGCCGCCGCCAGCACTGGTCGTGGTCTGCACCTGATAGAAGGCGCGCGCGACACCCTGGGCAAGCGGATACTCATAAATGACCATCGCGTTGTCGTACCAGTCGTGGTTCTTGAAGTAGTCCAGGCCGCCGCTGGCGACGACGGACCTCGGTGTAGTGCCGAGCCACCAATTGAAGATATCGATCTGGTGCGCTCCGAGATCGGATAAGGGGCCGCCACCCAGGCCTTTGTACCAGCGCCAGTTACGGAACTGGTGCATGTCCTTATAGCCATATTTTGCGAGCATTGGCGCGGGCATCTCGAATTTCTTCGGCCAGCCGAAGTCCTCTTTGACTGCGCGATTCCATTGTCCCTGCACAGCAGTGAGGCGGCCGCAGAATTGGGCATCGTGAAGCAGCCGGTTCAACGTGAACAAATACCGTGGATTACTGCGGCGCTGATGGCCGATTTGCAACAGCTTTCCGGTTTCGCGCATGGTCTGCACCATGGAACGCGCACCTTCAATCGTGTTGCTCATCATCTTTTCGCAGTACACATGCAGACCGGCTTTGAGGCAGGTGTTGGTCATCGGCGCATGCCAGAAATCCGGCGTGGCGATAAGAACCGCTTGCAGGTCCTTTTCTTTCGCGAGCAGATCTTCGTAGTTCTCGTAGGAGCGAACGTCGTTGCCGAGCTTCTGCAAATAGCGCTGGCCTTCGCCACGGTGATAGTCCCAAATGTCGCATAGGGCCACCAGCCGGACACCCTCAATATTGAGCAGGGATTCGAGAAGGACCTTGCCCTCCTCGCCGTAGCCGACAAGAGCAACGTTGATGGTGTTCAGAGATGACTTCTTAACCGCGGCGGCCTGTTCGCCGGATTTGGACTTGCAGGCCTCCAGCAGCATCGCTGTGCCCGCCACGGCCGTAGCGCTGATAAAGTCACGACGATTCAACTTATCTACCATTTCTTAAGCACCGCGAACCTGTTGTGCTGGACGAGCAAAAACGCTGCAGCTACCAGACCGATGTGGATGCCAAGATAAGCAACACCGTCGTTCGCATCGATCAGCACCAGGCCAATTGTCAGCGCGATGAAGAGCAACCCCTGGATGAGCAAGGACAGCCGTGTGCCCAGACCGATGATGAGCATGATTCCCGTCAGAATGAAGATGGGACCCAGCATCCGATCGAACAGCGTCAATGCGAGTGGAGGAAAAAGCGGGTCATGAGCGAATTTGTCTCTGAGACCCACAGGGATGCCCGCGTAGTTTGCCAGCGCGTATGACTTTACACTCACGTTGACCATCACGCCGCTTGCATCCGGCTGCCCGGTCGAAGGATCGATGAGCGGCATAGCAACCGATTTGTAGACCGCGTATTTTTGAATGCCAACGAACAGGGCACGAACGCCAAGCCACAGGCGCAACGCCAAAAACGCAAAGGTAAAGTCCCAGGCGACTTTCTGGACAGGAAGTACTTTTAATTCAGTTGTAGTAGCCATATATCCTCAGCGGTGGAGATGCGTTAGATCGCAAGGTTCTTCATGTAGTCCGCACCCACCTTCAGTGACTCCTTCCGGGGAATATCGAATTCTTCCTGCTCGACTTCTTCCTGCTCGACGAACGCGTGCGTAACCTGCTGGTTCTTCCACGTGAACTGACCATTTTATTCTGAACCAGTGCTGCGACTAGTTCGCGGACTTTCCAAACCGTTTCAAAATCCAGTACTCGGCCGAATGAGGACCGCCTGAGGACGGTTGAGTGTCTAGCTCATTTTCCAGGGCGCGCGGTATCCGCGCGTCATCAATTTGCTCGCTTCCGGATCGCCGATGATCTTTTCTTCCTTTGCATCCCAGCGGATCTTCTTTCCACTATGCATTGAGATAAGGCAAAGATGTCCGGGAATTGCCGAGTTATGCCCGACTTCCACAGGTGTAATAGTGGCTTGACGCGTTTTGATGCAATCCAGGAAGTTCTGTTGGTGATCGGATGAGGTGTACAGCTTGACCTTACGCAGTTCCCGAGGCAGGTATTTGCCCGGCTTCCATGCCGGATTCGAGGCGTCAAATCCGCCGCGATCGACCCAGACCCATCCCTCGGTTCCGATCCATTTCACTCCGGTCTTGATATCGGAGCAGCCACCGGCAATGGTCATGGTGATACCGTGCGGGTACTTCAGTTCGAACCGGTATTTCGGCGCCGTGTTCCACACTGCGGTGGCCGGCGGCAGTTCGCCACTGCCTTCCACCTCAGACGGACCGGTGTGATCGAAGTCGAGCCCCCAGAGGGCAATATCGCAGTGATGACCGATCCAGTCCATCAGTTGGCCGCCTCCGGTGTTGTAATTCCAGCGCCAGGACTTGTGAGAACGGGCCCTGATGTAGGGCTCCATCTTCGACGGACCGATCCACATTTCGTAGTCGAGCTCCTTGGGAGGATCTGTGACGAGCGCATCCCACGCCGGCGTGCCGGTCACGATCTGCTCCAGGCTGGCCATGTTTAGGCCTTTTGAGGCAAGCTTTGCGAGTGCCTCCTTCCCGACACCATCGAAGTCGGAATTGCCGCCGGGTAGGCCAACTTCAACACGGGTTACGTCACCGATCAGTCCGTTCCGAACGATCTCCGCCGCCTTATGAAACATTGGGACTGAACGCTGCCACGACCCCATTTGCCAGATGATCTGGTTTTGCTGGACGGCGCGCACAATGGATTGCTGTTCCGCGATGGTGTGCGCCAGCGGCTTTTCGCCGTAGACATCCTTTTTGCGCCGCGCAGCCTCGGTGGCAACGATCTCATGCCAGTGGTCGGGCACGGCGATCATAACGGCATCGATATCGTCGCGAGCCAACAACTCACGAAAATCGTGATACCCTTTGCAGTCCTCATTCCCGTAACTGTCATTAATCTTCTTGACGGCTGCACGCAGATGATTGGCATCGATATCGCACGCGGCAACCACCTGGCACTCTGGCAATGTCAGGAATGCGTCGGTGTTCCCGGGCCCTTGCCACCCCATTCCGATCACGCCCAGATTGATGCGGTTGTTGGGTGACGTTGTCGGAGTTTGTGCTGAAGCGCCGCGAAGAACCGCGGGTAGAAAAGCCGCTGATCCTGCAGTTTGCAGAAAGCGGCGACGATTGAAACGACGAAAGATGACTTCGTTGGCAGATTCTTCAGGCATTAGGGCCCTCTTGCACGTTGTTCCTTGGATGCAGATAATTTATATCACTCTTCGATCATTTCCTCCCAAGCGTATCTGCTCGGCAGCTTCACTTCCCAGACTGTCGATATGGAAAGCTGGGCGGACCTGTATCGTGAAGTGGCGGCATGTCGCCAGCCTTCCCAAACAAACTTCTCCTTGCCAGGACCCTGCGCGGCTTTCAACGCAAGTCCAATAGCCGAACAATTATGTCAATGCAGAACGCTCCAGATAAGCAGCGCCCCGGCTCACCCCTTCGCGATCATCTGGAAAGCGAGGGGTCTGTTCAGGCAAACTGTTGATCGTGCTGGGTGCTACATTAGCTGAACTAGATTGCTTTGCCTGACTGAGCTTCCATGTGCCGCGTCTTGAGCACCATTGAAAGGGGGAACGATGAGAATTTTGTTGATACCTGTTCTGGCGACCGCGCTCGCCTCGACAATCGCCGCCCAGGATGTCAAACAGTTCCTTGGCCGTTGGGACATGACCGTTACACCCGCCACCGGCAAACCTTATCCGCAATGGATGGAACTTACGGATACTGGCGGCAAGATTGAGGGTCGCATTCAGCCAAGAGGAGGCGCATGGCATCCAATCGTCGGCGCCCAAATGCAATCGGGCAAGCTGGTCGTGGTTGTGGGGGAAGCGGGCTCTGGTCCGGAAACGAACTGGGAGATCACATCCGCGGGTTCAGGCAAGCTAGCCGGCATTGAGAAGCACGGCGATGCTGATGGCCCGTTGCTCGCTGGCGCCAGGGCGCCTTCGCTTGATCGGCCGATGCCAAGGAAGTGGACCAAATCCAGGCCCCTTTTTGACGGCAAGGATCTCAAAGGTTGGGAGCCGATTGGAAATGTTGAGAACAACAAATGGGTGGCCCGCGATGGCGAGCTCGTGAATGACAACCCCGAAGTGCCAGGTCAAAGAGCCCACGGGGCTGCCAACATCATGACCACTGAGAAGTTTCAGGACTTCAAACTGCATATTGAAGTGAACTGCCCGGAAGGCGGGAATAGCGGCATCTATCTGCGCGGGCGCTATGAGCTACAGGTGGGTACCGAAGGCGGCAAGCTCCCGACGCATGAAATGGGCGCGATCTACAGTTGGTATCCACCACCACAGGGCTCGGAAAATGGTCTCGGGAAATGGACGACATTCGACATCACCCTGGTCGGCAGACATGTGACCGTCCTGCGGGACGGCAAGATGTATCACGACAATGTCGAATTACCTGGCCCCACCGGAGGTGCGCTTGACAGCGATGAGGCTGAGCCAGGACCGATCTATTTGCAGGGGGATCACCACGGCGTCATCGCCTATCGCGACATCACCGTTTCCGTTCCGAAAGATTAAGGCAATTCCCGGTTGCTGTCCCCGTTCAGCGCTATCTGTCCAGAATTTGTCAGATTCGCGACTGAGCGAGGTTCAGCATCCCACCGAAGTATCCGGTTTTGCCCGGAGTATCTACATCATGAAAGTGCCCAACCGGAGCGGTCTTGCCGGCGTATAAATTGCGCAGCTTCAGGACAATTTTTCGCCTCCATCTTCCGTCCATCCCACACGATCTTCTGGCCCGTGCGCAGGGCCACGCAGCCCAGCAGCATGATTTCCGTGAGGCGCGAAGCGATGTCAAAACTCGAGTAGCACATCTCCGGCTTGTTTTCTTTGATGGCGACGAGCCATTCCTGCGCATGGGCCAAAACGCCACCTGCGCCTTTTTTGCCGTAGGGGTTACGCGGGATGCGCACCGGATACTGCGCCATCGTCGCGTGCTTGGTGTAGTGGAGAAATTTCTGCTCCCCCTTCAGCTTCACGAAGAAACTCGTTCCATAATCGTCCGGGGAAAAAACCGTGCCCCCATCGCCAATCAGTAGACAACCGCTATCGGGCACCTCACCGAGCAGCGCGTCGATGTCCGCAGTGAGTTCTGCTGGCGGTTTGTTACTCAGGTCATGTCCACCGCGGGCCGTCGCGTCAGGCATGCCACCGTCATACCACCACAGCGTCATCGGATCGTGCTCGATTTTTCTGGAATGATGGAAAAAACTCGGATGCTCGAGGGGAACTTGCCCGGTGCGCTTGGGAAAGGCATAGCGAATCTTGGAGCCGACTGGATAGGATTCTTTGTTCATCTTGCCGAAGGGCATTGCTTCAATCTCAGTCGGATTGCCGAGATCTAAGGCGCGAAACGGCATGTTTACTGTGTGGCATCCCATGTCGCCCAGCGCGCCACAGCCGAAATCCTGCCAGCCGCGCCAGTTAAATGGCTCGTAGATTCCGTCTTTTTTATCTGGATCGCGGTTGCCCACATACGGCCGTATCGGAGCCGGTCCAATCCAAACGTCCCAATCCAAGGTCGAAGGAATTGGATCTTCTCCGACCGGACGATCCATTGCCTGAGGCCAAACCGGGCGGTTCGTCCAGACATGAATTTCATGCACTTGTCCGATGAGTCCGTCTTGAATCGTCTCCACCGCGCGGCGCAAACCATCCGCAGCGCTGCCCTGATTGCCCATCTGGGTAACGAGCTTTCTCTCTTTGGCCATTTTCGGCAAATAACGCGCCTCATAAATCGTTTGCGTCAGCGGTTTCTGGCAAAACACGGCCTTGTTCCTCTTCATCGCAGCCGACGCCACAATTGCGTGCATATGATCCGGAGTCGAAACCGTAACCGCATCGATCTGATTGCCCATCTGGTCGAGCATCTCGCGGAAATCTTTGAAAAACTTCGCGCTCGGATACTTTTCGGTCTGAGTTTTGTAAGCCTCCGAACCAGAATCCACGTCGCAAAGCGCGACGATGTTCTCGCCGGCGCAGGCATCCGTGTCGCTCCGGCCTTTACCGCCGATTCCGACGCATGCGATGTTCAACTTGCTATTGAGATTTTGCCCGCGCATAAGCGCTGGCACGCCAAATACGAGCGCACCGGTAGCTAGAGAACCGGTTTTGATAAATTCGCGACGGTCGATACGCGAGGGCACAGTAGTCTCAGAAGTTTTCATTGTAAGCATTCTTTCGGATGATTTCGATACAGGCAACAGCATACACTCGCCGGTTCCCCAGTAAGAAAGATTCCCGCTGTACGACTCACCGGCGCCGAAAAGCTCGATTAGTACCCCTAAGTCGGCCAGTGTTTACAAATCCGGTCACCTGGCCGAAAAACCGGCTGCTCGGACAAGTGGCCCCCAATTGACTCTTCGCGGATTCCGACGAGCGCCTTGGCGCGAGGAATTCGGGGTTCTAGCGCGTACTCCGAAGCATCTGAGAACTGCTGATTCTCAGATGTCAGAAACAAGCCTTCCCGACGATCTTGGTCGGCGTTCAAAACGCCTATTGCTTTACCAGGAGTCTGCTGCAGTGCCGCCCGTTTGTGAATGTTAACGTCCATTATCAAACATAGAAATACCCCGTAAGAGCAATCGCCATTTCCAAGTTCTCCCGCCAAGGATAGAGCGAGAAAGATCTAACTTCAAAACAGATTCAGTTGTGCTGTTCGAACTGACCTGGCATACGAAGCTTTGTCATCGAAGACCGTCCTGCCTCCGATCGATGCAGAAATCGCGCGCTCATGCTCCATCGCCGCATCGAATTCCGCAAAAGGCTCACGTTGTTCTTCGACTTCACGGGTCAGCCGATCCAATCGCCGGAAGCCCTCAAGCTTTTCCATGTGTCCAAGTCGAGTTGCTTCCAGGCACCGCCGAAGGACAGCGAGCGACTCGTCGTAGA
>PKXI01000172.1 GCA_003133425.1 Acidobacteriaceae bacterium | reverse complement strand
GATTTTAAGTCCGCTGCGTCTGCCAATTTCGCCATCCGGGCGTGTTGAATCTAACCATTTGAATCTGCGAATGTTATTCGACTCAACCTTTGCTCAGCATTTTATATCCGAAGTGGCTGGATTCTGCCAATCGGGCCCATGCTGCGACCGATATCCCAGGAAGGACCAACTCCGAGCGGTCCCAATTGTGCCAGCCTATTCGCGTCGGGAAACGATACCAGAGTGTTCCAAAAAAGTTGAGTTTCCTTACCAACCATTTAATGATAACGCCCGGTTGGTGAATGGTGCGATATCGCTTTTGGGGCGGTGAATCACTGACACTGCTGGCGCTTTGATAAGTCCGGGGCGATCAAGCCCGCGCTTTCAGCGCTCCGGCACGATTCCGCGTATTGCTGATAAATACCTTGTCCTCGGGCGCGTCCTGCATGAGTGACTCCAGGTTGATGTCGACGTTTGCGAGGGCTCCTTCGAGGGCTGCTCTTGCCAGGGCGACAGCGGTCGTTAGGTCGGAATTCATCTTCGGGTTGGTGATCGGCTTCAGCGTGTTGACGATCTGTTGCAACTCGACGGCCCGCTCGGCCACTCCCAGAGGCACACTGGTCGCTTGTTGAAGCGCGTCTGGGATCGCCCGGCCACCAGGAGAAGATTCTTTAGCCGACTTGTAAGCCTTCATGACGACGTTGTAGGACTCGGCATCGGCGTCGATGGCGGACTTCAGCTCCTCGCGAAGCTGAGCGAGGCGGGCGATGGCTTCACTGAGTTGGGCCTCGTGCTGCAAGTAGGCTTTCTTGCCGCGTGACATGGATGCGACCATACCGGCCAAACCGGCCGCCATGGCTCCAGCAGCTGCCGCGGCGCTACCTCCGCCTGGAGTCGCGGTGGGGGCAGCTAGTTGTTCGATGAATGGTTCAATTCCTGCGCGAAGTCCGCCGACGGCTGTTTTACCGCCCATCACAGCGGCAAGGCGGTTTTCAAGGATGAGTGAGGAGTCAAAGTTTTCCACTTGCAGGTACCACTCCGCGGCCTGTTCCAAGGCCAGTTTTGGAATCAAGCCGACGATTTCGCTTGAAACCGGGAGGATGCCATAGCGTGCCGCTTCCCGCTTCACGAAATCGAAGACGCGGTGGATGGGAGTCTGCTCGAAGTCGGTCAGGTTCATTGAGACCTGGGCCATGCCGCGCACCAGAAATCCCGCTGCCTTGACGAAGCGTAGGCCGCCGGAGGAAAAACGTACGGCCTTGGCTATTTTTCTGGCGATATCGACATCGGGCGTATTCAGGAAGACGTTGTAGGCAATCAAGAATTTGCGTGCGCCAACCACTGTCGCTCCGGCCGTCGGATGCACGCGCGGCTCACCGAAATCGGGCATGCGGGCCGGGTTGGTGGCAATTTCGTCGCGAATGCCCTCGAACTGGCCGCGACGAACGTTCTCAAGCTTCTGCCGCTCGGGCGTGGTGGCGGCGGCTTCGTAAAGATAGACCGGAATCTGGAAGCGCTTCCAGATTTCGGCTCCGACGTGCCTGGCCATGGCGACGCAGTCTTCGAGAGTGACGCCATCGATCGGGATAAGGGGAATGACATCGGCCGCGCCCATGCGGGGGTGAGCGCCATGGTGCTGGGTAAGGTCGATAAGTTCCTCAGCCTTGCCCACGCCGCGAATCGCGGCCTCCTGAATGGCTTCCCGCTCGCCGACCAAGGTGATGACGCAGCGGTTGTGGTCGGAATCCATCTCCCGATCGAGAAGATAGACGCCGGGAATCTTCATGGCATCGACGATGGCATCGACTTTGCCCGCATCGCGGCCTTCAGAGAAATTGGGTACACATTCAACAAGAGTGTTGGGCACGGCAAGAAGGATACGATCAGCGGCTCATTCCCGCAACCGGTCCAAATAGCGCTTCAAGCACGAGCGTATGCGCGGGGAGTATTCTGTGTAGCAGTTTTGTGGACTGCGTTCAGGTGCGGCGACAGTTCGCGCCGGGGATAGCGTATGACAACGACCATCGCTCCAATCATTCGCGCGCCGCGCGGCAGCCGGTTGCGCTGCAAAGGCTGGCAGCAGGAGGCGGCTCTGCGCTGCCTGATGAACAACCTCGATCCGGAGGTCGCTGAGCGGCCCTCGGACCTGGTGGTCTACGGCGGAATTGGCAAGGCGGCGCGGAATTGGGAGTGCTTCCATGCGATTGTCCGCGAACTGGAACGGCTGGGCGACGAGGAGACGCTGCTGGTGCAGTCGGGCAAGCCTGTTGCGGTGTTTCCCACGCACGAGATGGCGCCTCGGGTGATCATCGCCAACTCCAACCTAGTGGGCAAGTGGGCCACATGGGAGCATTTCAACGAACTGGACCGCAAGGGCCTGATGATGTACGGGCAGATGACGGCGGGGAGCTGGATATATATCGGTACGCAGGGAATTCTGCAGGGGACCTTCCAGACGTTTGCGGCGTTGGCCGAGCGGCACTTTGGCGGGGCAACGGGATCACTGAAGGGCAAGCTGGTGGTGACCGGTGGCGTTGGCGGCATGGGCGGAGCCCAGCCATTGTCAGTAACGCTAAACGATGGAGTCGTGCTTGCCATCGACGTGGACCGAAGCCGGATCGAGCGCCGCGTTGCCACTCGCTATTGCGACATGATCACTGAAGACCTGGATGAAGCACTGCGGCTTTGTGAGACCGCCCGGCGCGAGGGACGGCCGTTGTCGGTGGGCCTGGTGGGCAATTGCGGCGATGTGCTGCCCGAAATTGTACGGCGGGGCGTGGTGGTGGATGTCGTGACCGACCAGACCAGTGCGCACGATCCGTTGAACGGATACATTCCGCAGGGACTCACGCTGGATGCAGCCGCGGAGCTCCGGCGGCGCGATCCTGAAGAGTATGTGCGCCGCTCGACAGCGACCATGGTTGTCCATGTGAATGCCATGCTCGCATTGAAGCGTGCTGGTGCTGTGGCATTCGACTACGGCAATAACATTCGCCGCTTTGCATTCGATGCCGGCTGCGCGGACGCATTCCAGATTCCCGGCTTTGTGCCGGAGTATATTCGTCCGCTCTTCTGCACGGGGCAAGGGCCGTTCCGCTGGGTGGCCTTCTCCGGCGATCCCAAAGACATTGCCCGCACCGACGAGCTGGCCCTCGAACTTTTTCCGGAAAACAAGATTCTCAACCGCTGGCTGCACCTTGCGCGTGGCCGCTTCGCATTCCAGGGGCTGCCGGCACGCATCTGCTGGCTGGGCTATGGCGAGCGCGCGCGTATGGGCGAAGCGATCAATGAGTTGGTTCGCAAGGGCGAGATCTCCGCCCCGGTGGCCATTGGCCGCGACCACCTCGATACCGGTTCGGTGGCCAGTCCTTATCGCGAGACAGAGAAGATGCTGGATGGGTCGGATGCGGTGGCAGACTGGCCGATTCTTAATGCGCTGCTGAACACGGCATCGGGCGCAACCTGGGTGAGCTTTCACCACGGCGGCGGCGTGGGGATGGGCTACTCGCTGCATGCCGGACAGGTGACCGTGGCCGACGGCACCCCGATGGCTACACGTAAGATTGAGCGTGTACTCAACAACGATCCGGGCCTCGGTGTGGTGCGCCATGCGGACGCAGGCTACGAACTGGCGCAACAGACGGCGCGCGAACGCGGCATTCGGATGCCCATGGCGGAGAAATGAACGTGGCTGGAATGCTCGCCGTCGTCAACATTGGACAGCTTGTGACGCTGGCCGGGCCTGCGCGTCCGCGTGTCGGCAAGGAACTGAGCGAACTGGGCCTGGTCGAAAACGCTGCTTTGATCATTGAAGATGGGCGCATCACCGCGGCCGGCGCTAATGAGGAGCTTCGTTCGCATATTCCCGCAGGAGCCACGGTTATCGACGCGGAGGGTTGCTGCGTGACGCCGGGCTTTGTCGACGCGCACACGCACCTGGTCTTTGCCGGCAATCGCGCGGCGGAGTTTGAGCAGCGCATCGCCGGAGCCACCTATCAGGAAATTGCCGCGGCTGGCGGAGGCATTCAACGCACAGTGAGGTTGACGCGCGCGGCCAGCGAAGAGGCGTTGCTCAAAGCGGCGCGAAGGCACCGCGACTGGATGCTTCGCTGCGGCACGACCACCATCGAGGCCAAATCGGGCTATGGACTGGACCGTGAAACCGAGTTGCGTATGCTGCGCGTGCTCGCGCAACTCAATGCAGAGGGTCCGACGCACATAGTTTCGACCCTGCTGGCGGCGCACATGGTTCCGCCGGAGTTCACGGGCCGCCGCGAAGAATATATCCGCTGGATTTGCGAGGAGTTGATTCCCGAGGTTGTCGCGGCAAAACTGGCCACATACTGCGATGCCTTCTGCGACGATCACGCGTTTACGGTCGATGAAGCGCGCAGTGTTCTCACCGCCGCTCGCCGCCACGGGCTGCGGTTGCGTGTCCACGCCGAGCAATTCCGACCTGATACTGGAGCTGCCCTGGCCGCGGAACTGGGCTCGGCGACCGCCGACCATCTGGAGGCCGTTACAAGCGAGGCGCTCAGCTTGCTGCGCGAAGCAGGTGTGCAGCCGGTACTGTTGCCGGGCTCGGTTTTCTCACTGGGACGCGAGCAGTATCCGCCTGCGCGGAAGATGGTTGAGATGGGTCTTGGTATCGTGCTGGCCACCGACTTTAACCCAGGGTCGTCACCAGTTGCGTCGATGCCGTTTATTCTTTCGCTGGCCTGCTTGCAGATGCGTCTCAACCCTGCCGAGGCGCTGACTGCCGCAACCCTCAACGCAGCATGCAGCCTTGGTCTGGGGGATCGCGTGGGTTCGCTGGAGGCGGGCAAGGATGCGGATTTCTTGATCCATGAGTTTGTTGATTACCGCGAGCTTGCGTACTTTATTGCCGCGCCTTTGAGGCCGCGCGTTTTTATCGCAGGCAAAGAAGTAACAGTATAGAGACTCGGCAAGAATTGATTGCCATCCGCTTTTTGCCGCATGGATTTTTATTCGCTCGGAGAATTGGTCATCTAAATTGCAGTTGATGATCCTTACTGTGGTAAACAGGAAGGGGATTGAGAACGACACGGAGGAAACGGTGGAGAGGCGAGAGTTCGTCAAGTCGGCTTTGGTGACGGCAGGGATTGCATCGAATGCGGCGTTCAGCACGGAGCTTGAGGCCCAGGCGCCAATGGAGGCTCGGCAGGAGTTCTACCAGTTGCGCACATACACGTTGCGAACAGGGCCGCAACTCATGTTGATGGAGGGCTACCTCGAGAGGGCGCTGATCCCGACGCTTAACCGAATTGAGATTGGGCCCGTGGGAGCGTTCAAGCTGGATATCGGTCCGGAGACACCGACGTACTACGTGCTCATTCCTGCGACGTCGGCAGATGCGCTGCTAGCACTGGACGGGCGCCTCGGAAAAGATCCGGACTATGTGAAGGGAGCGTCGGGGTTCCGTGATGCGCCTGCTACGGCGCCGGCCTTTGTGAGAGCGGAGCGGACGTTGCTTTCAGCGTTTGCCGGCTGGCCGAAGGTGGTGGCGCCCAAGAAGGAGAAGCGGATCTTTCAGCTCAGGACCTACGAAAGCCCAAGCCAGGTCGCGCACGTGCGCAAGGTACAGATGTTCAACGAGGCGGAGATCGGAATTTTTAAACGGACGGGGCTGACGCCGGTGTTCTTTGGAGACACATTGATCGGTACACGGATGCCGAACCTGACTTACATGCTAACTTTCAAGGACACGGCGGAGCTGACTGAAAGATGGGCGGCATTCAGAGATGATCCGGAATGGAAAGAGTTGTCGCATCGGCCGGGGAATACAGACGCGGAGATTGTGAGCAACATTTCAAATCTTTATCTCAGTCCGTTGAGTTGCTCGCAGATCTAACCGAAGTTCGTCACGGGTGAGGTTGAAAGCCGCTTACTGAGTCTCGCATAATA
>PKXI01000249.1 GCA_003133425.1 Acidobacteriaceae bacterium | reverse complement strand
TTCCTCAAGAAAAAGCCACCTTTCAATGCGCTTAAAAAGTCTACGTGTATTCCGAAAATGCTCTGAATTTCAACCCGGTTTCAATTGCTGAAACGAATTCCCGTCTCAATCATCCGATACACTAGGACTTCCCAGTTTCCAGCCTGCCCCAGGTAGGCAAGCCTATATGGGTGGTCCGACTTCCCCGCAAGCGACGACAGGTACTTCCCCATGGCGTTACCGATACACATTCTGCTCACGTACGGCTACCTGCTGCTCTTTGCCGCGGTCCTGGTGGAGCAGTTCGGTATCCCGCTGCCTGCCACGCCGTTTCTTCTGGCTGCCGGAGCGCTTTCGGCCGAGGGCCAGATCAGCTTTTCCCTAGCCCTGGTTGCCGGCATCGTTGCGGCGCTTACGGCCGACAGCGCCTGGTTTCTCATCGGCCGCCGCTATGGCCACCACGTGCTCCGGATCTTATGCAAGCTCTCGCTCGAGCCCACCACTTGCGTCCGCAAGACACAAGACTCCTTCGGTCGCCGCCGCGGTGTCACCCTCATGATCGCCAAGTTCGTTCCCGGGCTAGCCACGCTTGCTCCGCCGGTGGCCGGCGAAAACGGCATGGGCTACGGCTCGTTTCTGTTCTTCGACGGCATTGGCGCCGCGCTCTGGGTGGGCGCGCTGCTGGTTGCCGGACGCTTCTTTGGCGACCTACTCAAGCGCGACACCAGCCTGCTGGATTGGGCCGGCCGCTTCTCCGGCGGTTTGCTCCTCCTGGGCATCATCATCTTCTTTGTGGGCCGCGTCCTCCGGCGCCGCATGATTCTCAAAGAACTGGCGGCGTCGCGCCTCGAGCCCGAGGAACTCAAGCGCCAGCTCGATGCCGGCGAGGCGGTCTTCATTGTCGACCTCCGTCACCCGCTGGAGATCCTGCCCGACCCCTTCACGCTTCCTGGCGCACTTCATTTTTCGCCCGAGGCGCTGACCTCGCGTCACCTTGAAATTCCGCGCGACCGCGACATCGTGCTCTTCTGCACCTGCCCCAGCGAGGCCACTGCCGCGAAGACCGCCATGGCCCTGCACAAGCTGGGCATCGAACGCGTCCGCCCCTTGCGCGGCGGCTACGACGAGTGGAAACGCCTTGGCTTCCCGCTGGACGCTGTCTCCGACCCCGGATTTGTCCGCGCGGCCGGAGCGACAGCTTAAGCTCGAGCTCACCCAAACCAGGAACCGGGTGCCCCCCTCTCGCCACGTTTTCATTTTTGTGGTTAGAGTCGGATCCAACAAATCCCAGCCAGCCCACGATTGTGCCCCATAAAGCTATAAGCTAGAAAGTTGAANNACGGAGATCACCGACCGCATCTCCAAAATTGGATCGGGACCGCGTGCCGGTGCGCAGGGAAGTGCGGCATCTCCTCAGTACGCCCCCGGCGGACCGGCCCTTCTCTTTGAAAACGTCAAAGGGCATCCCGGACACAAGGTCTTCATTAACCAGTTCGGCAGCGAGCGGCGCATGGCTCTCGCTCTCGGCGTAGACAATCTTGAGGAGATCGCCGACCGCATCAAAGGCTTGATGAATGTGAAGGCACCAGAGGGGTTTCTCGACAAGCTCAAGATGCTGCCGCAACTGGGCGCGCTCACCAGCGCCTTCCCCAAAACCGTCAGCGCAAAAGATGCCCCCTGCAAGGAAGTCATCCTCAAGTCGAAAGACGAAAACGGATTTGCCAACTTCGACCTGAATGCGTTTCCCATTCTCAAGTGCTGGCCTTACGACGGAGGCCGATTCATCACGTTGCCCTGCGTCCACACCCGCGACCCGCGCTCCGGCAAACGCAACATCGGCATGTACCGCATGCAGGTCTACGACGGCCAAACCACCGGCATGCACTGGCAACGCCAAAAAGTTGCTGCCGAGCACTATCGCAACGCGATGCGCGAAGCCGCTACAGCCTCCGCCGATGCCGATCCCAGCACCGCCCGCGTCGCCGCCATGGCCGAGTCGGCTGGTGGTGCAGTATCCATTCCCAATGGCCCTATTGGCGGCCTGCCCCAGGTGGCAATGGGCAACTTGAAGGGTTCGCGCCTCGAAGTTGCCGTCGCCATCGGCACCGATCCAGCCACCACCTTTTCCGCCATCGTACCCGCGCCGCCCGAGGTGGAGGAATTCATGATTGCCGGCTTCCTCCGCGGCAAGCCGGTTGAAATCGTCAAATGCGAAACCGTCGATCTTGAAGTCCCCGCCAACGCGGAAATCATCCTCGAAGGATACGTGGAGCTTGGCGAGCTGCGCAGTGAAGGCCCCTTCGGCGACCACACCGGCTTCTACACCCTCACCGACGACTACCCGGTCTTCCACCTCACCTGCATCACCCATCGCAAGGACCCCATTTACGCCGCGACCATTGTCGGCAAGCCGCCCATGGAAGACGCATGGATGGGCAAGGCCGTCGAGCGCATCTTTCTTCCTGCGATGAAGATGACCATCCCCGAAATCGTTGATATTCATCTCCCCGTCGAGGCGGTCTTTCACAACCTGATGCTGGTTTCGATCAAGAAAAGTTATCCCGGCCACGCCCGCAAGGTGATGAACGCCATCTGGTCTCTCGGTCAGGCCATGTTTACCAAGTGCATTGTCGTTGTGGATGAGGACTGCGATGTGCAGAACGTGGACGAAGTCGTGCTACGTGTCGCCAACAACATCGATCCCGAACGCGACATTCAATTCACGCTGGGACCTGTCGACACGCTCGATCATTCATCGCGCCTGCCAAACTACGGATCCAAGATGGGGATAGACGCAACCCGCAAATGGAAGGCCGAGGGCTTCGACCGTCAATGGCCCGCGATGATCGAGATGGACCGTGCAACCAAAGCCAAAGTCGACGCACTCTGGACCAAGCTCGGCCTGTAGCTACGGACTTCGGATGCATCAGGCACGGGGTCCCAACGAACGGGTCTTTGTACGTCGGGTGCAGATCTAAATATTGAGTCCTGGAATGCAACAACTGTTGTCGCACAGTCTGCTATACCTAGACTCATGCGTTGTGTCATTGTCCGGCGGAGTCTTTGTTTAATCGCAGTCGTACTTGCCGCCGCATCGTCTCTCTTTGCCCAGCAGGCTCCCGCCGATTTCCACTGGATTGACTTCCACTCTCCCAAGGATCAGGACGTCATCGTCTGGGTCACGCGTTCGCTCGCTGTTGAGGATTGGAGCGCGATTCGCGAGATCGCTGTCGAGTACGATGCGGCGCTGATCGTCACCACCAAACGCGCCACCCCGCAGTCGGCTGCCGACGCTGACGCCTTCTCCGTCTGGAGCGCATCGCTCACCAATCACAGCATTACGCCCCTGATCAAAGGAGTGAATATGCGCTGGCTCGACTGGATGCGCTTTGCCGATGGTGCGCCCGAGGAGTTGGCAATTCTCTACGATAACTGTCGCGACTGCGCCGCAAATACCTACTTCACCGCCTTTTACTACGACGTAAGGCAGCACGGTTGGTCCGCTCGTTGGACTCACGGCGGCCAGGGAGTGCCACTGTGGAGCGCCAATACGCCGCCTGGCGTCGAATGGACGCAAATCTACGCGGGCATCGCAGAGCCCAACGGGCGCAAACTCATCGCCACCTGGAGCCACTTCGACTACGACAACAAGAAGAAGGCGCCCGATGACATCGTCTTCCGCTACGACCTTGACCCCTTCAGCGGTCTGGAGCGAACCATGCAACTGCTGGGCAAGGATGCCGACGACATGGAACTTCGCCTGTGCCGCGCCCAGGATGCAGTTTCGGACTTGCTGCGCGGACAGGATTCGCAGCTCTGCCAGAGACTGGTCAAGCCGGTTCAGGAGCGCAGGCCTGTCACCACGCCCCCAGCCAACAACCACGGCCAGTCCGCCCCTCCCCGCGCCCGCCATTAGCTCCCAGCCGGTGATGGTTAATAATGATCAGTCGCGCCTCGCATGCCTCTCCTAGCATCCAAGCTGTGTGAAGGTGTGAAATGAGCCATTTTTTCAATCTTAGAAAATTCCAATTGCTTTCGCTGGCAATAGTCCTTTCGACCGCCGGATGCCATGCGAAATCAAACCAGGTCTCCGCAAATGCGAACCAGGCAGGCGCGCAGGATCAAGGCGCAGACCCGGCGGCGGTCAACCTGGCGCCCGATTCAAACGACTCAGCGCAATACGCATCCGCTGCTCCTCCCAGCTATCAGCAGAGCCCGCCTCCGCCGGACCAGGGGAATGGCTCTTACCAGCCGCCCGACCAGAGTTCAGATGATCCGGGTTACGGCGAACAGCCGTATGCCTACGCTCCTGAGCCGCCTCCGCCCTTGCCCAACTACGAACAGCCATATTCTCCCGGCGACGACTATATCTGGACACCCGGCTACTGGGCCTGGTCGCCCGAGGGCTATTTCTGGGTGCCCGGCGCCTGGGTTGAGGCTCCCTACGAGGGCGCACTTTGGACGCCAGGCTACTGGGGCTTCTATCACAACCGCTACGGCTTTTACCGCGGCTACTGGGGCAGACATGTCGGCTACTATGGCGGCATCAACTACGGTTTTGGGTATATAGGCTTCGGCTACGAAGGCGGTTATTGGGGTGGCGGCCACTTCAACTACAACCGCTCGGTCAATAACATCAACATGTCCTACTCGCACAACGTCTACGAGCGCTCAGTTGGTGGAAACAACAGGGGCGGCACCCGCGTAAGCTTCAACGGCGGAGCAGGTGGTGTGCAGCTGCGCGCCAGGCCGGCGGAATTGTCGGCACTTCGCGAGCAACATTCCGCGCCCATGAGCACACAGGTTCAGAACGAACGCGCTGCCAGCACCAACCGGGCTCAGTTTGCCAACGTTAATCATGGCCGCCCAGCCAACGTGGCCGCCAACCACCCGCTTGCTGCCGATCGCAACATGAGGGCCCCAGCGGCATCACCGATGCGCAATCAGCAGGTTCCGCAACAGCAGCAACGTCAGGCAGATCAGCAACAGCGCCAGGGATCTCCGCAACAGCAACAACAACGCCAGGCGGTTCAGCAAGAACAACAACGCCAGACATATCCTCAGCAGCAGCAACGTCAGGCGTCACCGCAAGAACAGCAGCGTCAGGCGGCCCCGCAACAGCAACAGCGTCAGGCGCCCCCACAACAGCAACAGCGTCAGGCGGTTCAGCAGCAACAGCTACAGCAACAGCAGCAACGTCAACAGCAGCAGCAACAGCAGCAACAGCGTCAGGCGGCCCCACAACAGCAAGAGCGCCAGGCGGTTCAGCAACAACAGCTACAGCAACAGCAGCAACGTCAACAACAGCAGCAACAACAGCAGCAGCGCCAGGCTGTCCAGCAACAGCAGCAGCGGCAAGCGCCTCCACAACAGCAGCAGCGGCAAGCGCCTCCACAACAGCAACAGCGCCAGGCTGCTCCACAGCAGCAACAGCGGCAAGCTCCTCAGCAGAAAAATGAGGAGCATCCGAAGATGTAGGATCCCGCGGGTAGCCGCAAGAGATTTTGCGGATACCCGCGAAATGGGTGCGCTCCTGCTCCCGCGCCGTCAAAACCCGGACGGCCGCCAGGTCGTGTACCCAGCGGGCCGGACGTTCATCCCCCATATCGTCGCTCTCGGTCTGGCTCGCGCCTGGCCCATACCTGTGCCTTCCACCTGGCCCAGCGGCGTAGATCACGGCTGATTCTGCGCGTCCGCCGTTCCTAAACCCAACCCCAGCATCAAAACGGCCCAAACCCGCATCCGAACGGTGAACGTCGTCCGCGTTCCATCGTATACTGGGCTCATGTCGATCGTGCGCAACGTCGCCGGCATCGTGAAGGGTATGAGCATCACCTTTGGGGAGATGCTGGAACCCTCGCAGGTGGAAAACTACCCTGACGGTCCCGGCCCCCTGCGCGGAGCGGTCCTCGAGCAACGCTACCGTGGCGCCCATGTGCTGCAGCGCGACGAGAACGGCTTGGAGAAGTGCGTAGCCTGCTTTTTGTGTGCGGCGGCCTGCCCAGCCAACTGCATTTACATCGAGGCCGCCGAAAACACCGAAGAAACTCGCATCTCCTCCTCCGAGCGCTACGCCAAGGTCTACAACATCGACTACAACCGCTGCATCTTCTGTGGCTACTGCGTTGAAGCCTGTCCCACCGACGCCATCACCCACGGCCACGGCTTCGAGCTTGCCACCTTGAACGCAACCAACCTCGTTATGCGCAAGGAAGACATGCTGCTGCCTGTCGAGGCGCTGACTGCGGCAAAATAGCGGCTTGAGTCAGGATCGAGGCTTATTCAGCTTAGGTAACTTGGGGATTCGCACGACTATATAAAGTTTGCATTGTTGCGTCACCTCGCGAAGGCGGTCAAGGAGGCATTGCAACTATTCGCGGACCAAAGCCCCATCTTCAAGAAAGGTAAGGGGAGAGTCGAGACGATTGCTTAAGCCGCATATACCGCTTTGGTCGCCGGGAGAACCTTCAACCGTGCGCGCATCCCGAGTCTGTCGGAGTAGCGAAGCAGCTTTTCAATGCTTACCTGAGTGATTCTGCCCCGCAACAAATTGCTGACTGCCGGCTGGTGCTCGTCGAGGATGTCCACCAGTTGGCGTTGCGTGTACTTTCTTCTTTCGATCTCATTGCGGATGGCATCGAGCAGGTCGGCCTTGACCTTGAGCGCTGTTGCCTCGGAACGCGTCAGTCCGAGGTCGTCCAACACGTCGCCGCGCGTCACGTGATTCACTACGCTAGTCTTTCTGGCCATCGCCTTCCTCCTTCGCTGTCCTCAGTTGCGCAAGAACCGATCTCAAACGCGACTTTGCAATTTCAAGGTCACGGCGGTCTGTCTTGCGGCTACTCTTTTCAAATGCGTGCAGAACATAGAACGCATCGCCGATGCGCGTCAGATAATCAGCCGGTACCAGGTTCGGTCGTTGGCGGTCTTCAGTTCCCAAACGCCTTTGCCGATCGATTCCATCCGGCGCGCATCGCAATCCGGGAGCAGGCCTTTCTGCAGTCTTCGCAGGGAATATCCGAGCACACTCTTGATCTCCAGTGGAAAGGCGCTCAGGACCTCTTTTGCATCGCCCACCCAGCGGATTTGTGCGTACTCTTTCACTTTCAAACTATATCATATTTTATATAATTTCCAGAAGGCGCGCTACTCCGCTCCCAGCAGCAGCCCCCGCGAGCGCAACTCTGTCAGCACCCGCTCCACCTTCCAGTCAAGTGCCCCGGTTCCGTCTACTTGCAGATCGGCGTTCACCGCGGACGGCCGCACATACGCAATGCTCGAAGGCCGCACCGTTGCCTCGTATTGCCGCCGCACCGACTCGGGCGTGCGCCCCCGCTGCTCAATGTCGCGCTTCAGCCGCCGTTCGAAGCAAAGCTCATCCGGCGTATCGACATAGACGCGCAGATTGTAAAGCGGCAACAGATCAGGGTAGTAGAGAGCAAAAAGCCCTTCCACCACCAGGAACGCTCCAGCCGTGACGTATTCCGTGCGCCCCAGGACGCGGGTGTGCGTTGAGAAGTCGTAGATTGGCCGCTCAATAGTTTCGCCCCTTGCCAAAGCCGCCACGTGTGCAGCCAGCAGTGGGCTCTCAATCATCGCCGGATCGTCGAAGTTCTGCAGGATGCGCTCGCTGTACGGCATGTGGCCCAGGTCGCGGTAGTAATTGTCGAGATGGAAGTGAATCCCACCCAGCGCGTGCGCCAGCTCAGCCGCCAAGGTAGTTTTGCCCGAACCCGAGCAACCGGCAATGCCCAGCACCACGGGCGGAAAAGGCAGTCGCGGCGTCTCCGCGCCTGTTTCGTTTCCGGTTTCGTTGTCGTTCTCGCTCACCGTTCCGCTTCCAATACTGCTGCGATTTTGGGCGCGAGCCTCTCCAGCAGTCCCGCCAGCCGACGTTCCACCTGACGACCCGTCTCTGAAACCTCTTCGTGGCTCAGGGGTGTTGCACCCAGTCCGGCCGCCAGATTTGTCACGCACGAAATGCCCAGCACTTCAATTCCCATATGCCGCGCCACAATCGTCTCCGGCACCGTGGACATGCCCACCAGCGTAGCCCCCAGATTGCGAAAGGCGCGAATCTCCGCTGGCGTCTCGAAGCTCGGCCCCGGAGTCGCAAGATAGACTCCTTCGTCCAGCGCAAATCCCTCTTCCGTCGCGGCCTCCTTCGCCAGCGCTCGCAGCCGAATGCTGTAGGCCTCGGTCATGTCGAAGAAGCGCAGACCCGCGCCCTTGCGCATTGCGAAGCGTGCCTCGTTTGGCCCCGTCAGCGGGTTCCAGCCCATCTGGTTGATGTGGTCGGCCAGCGCCAGAAGTTGACCAACGCGGTAGCCCTGCTGAATGCCGCCCGCGGCATTGGTCAACACTACGGATCGCACCCCAAGCGTCCCCATCACACGCATGGGAAAGGTCACCTGCTGCGGCGTGTAGCCCTCGTAAGAGTGCACGCGGCCTTGCATCACAACAACCGGCACACCGCCAAGCAGGCCGGCAACAATTCGTCCCGAGTGCCCCTCGACGGTCGATTGCGGAAAGTGCGGAATCTCCCCGTAGGGAACAAAGATGGGTTTGGTAACAGCATCGGCCACCGCGCCTAGTCCGGAACCCAGGACGATGCCGACCCAAGGCGACAACGATCCCAATCTGCCGCGAAGGAACTCTGCTGCCTCATTCACTTGTTCGTAGTAAGTCATATCGAATCCTGACGGTGCGCTTTCGACATTCTACAGGCGTAGCCGTTACAGCGGTTTCGATTCTGCTCTTTACAGAAACATAGACGCAAAGTGGCATTTTCCTCAAGAAAATGCCACCTCGCATGATCTTCAAATGGCAATATGTGAATCGAAACCGCTCTAGCAGCCCGTGGTTAAAGTCGTCG
>PKXI01000090.1 GCA_003133425.1 Acidobacteriaceae bacterium | reverse complement strand
TCAGTGGCGCGATTCACTTCCTGGGACTTGGGGCACCCGCGCAGTTGATCAGGACTGCGGCGAATTTGCTCGCGGCCAGGCATGAACGGAGCGCGATACCATCGAAGCAATGACGCAACGGTTCGAGACACAGCAGTGGGTGCCGTATCCGGTGGAACTGGTGTTTGCGTTCTTTGCCAATCCGTCGAATCTGCCGCACTTGATGCCACGGAATCTGGAGACGCGGATCGAAGATGCGCGGATTGAGCCGCCTCCGCCGCGGCCGGTTGCGGTGGAGGCGGCGCGGCGATTTCTCAGCGTGGCTGCGGGCGTGGGGTCGGAGATTCTGATCAGCTTTTATCCAATACCGTGGGTGCCGCGGCGCGTGAGCTGGCTGGCATGCATCACGGAGTTTGAGTGGAACAGCCATTTCTGCGATGCGCAAGTGCGCGGTCCGTTCACTGTGTTCCAGCATCGCCACGGGATTGAAAAGGAGATCCGGGACGGGCAGGAGGGGACGCTGGTGAGCGATGCGGTCGAGTTCGAATTGCCGTACGGCGTGCTTGGGCGGATTGCTGGAGCGATGGTGCGGAGGCAGTTGGCGCGCTCGTTCGCGTATCGGCAAAAACGGTTGCCGGAAATATTGGCTGCGGCAGAGCAGCAGGCGGCGCGGAGGGGGTAGGGCAGTGAACAGTGAACAGGGAACAGTGAACAGTGAACAGTGAACAGAAAAGGCCCACGTGCCTAGGTTGGTGGTGTTCTACTATTCGCTAAGAAAGCAACCGCAGGTCCTTCGACTCCCTTCGTCCGCCGCGGCGGACTGTGGTCGCTCAGGATGACAACTCTGATACTCAATCGCGTTCGAGATACCAGGGAATGTTGATGACTATGATGCGGCGGTTGCCGCGCATCAGCAGCATGACTTTGAGCAGATCGGCGCGGCGGTTGTGGAGCAGGTTCTCCCACCAGTGGCGCACTACCAGTTCCGGTACTATCACGCAAACTTTTTTGAAGTTGGTTTCGCTCTCCACGGACAACACATAATCCACCACCGGCTGCAGGATGTACCGATACGGCGACCTGACGGTAACCAGGCGGGGAACGGGTTTGCCGCTCGCGCGCAGCGGTGCGGCAATCTTCTGTTCCCATTCGTCGCAGAACTGGTCGGTCTCATCGGTGAGGAGCACGTGAATGCAGCGGATGTCGCTGGACATGGAGAGCGCGAAGCAGACCGCCTTCTCCGTGATGCGGCTCCAGCGGTCGATGGGCAGCACCACGATGGGCTCGGTGATCTCGGCGGAAACGATCGGCCGATCGAGCGCGGTCTCGTGGGTTACGTCAACATAGTGGCGGTTGACGGCGCGCATCAGCAGGATCATGACGACGACCAGCAGCGCGGTAATCCACGCGCCCTCGGCGAACTTGGCGACCAGCACCACCACGGTGGTGATGCCCGTGGCCACAGCGCCCAGGCCATTTACAAAGATGCGCAGACGCGGTCCATGGTTGCGCTTCCAGTGCACGACCATACCGGCCTGCGATAGCGTAAAGGCCATGAACGCTCCGATTGCATAGAGCGGAATGAGCCGGTCGGTAACTCCGCGAAAAACGATGAGCAGCAATGCCGTGAGCGCGACAAGGACATAAATTCCCCAGGAGTAGAGCAGGCGCCGACCGCGCAGCAGGAAGACGTGGGGCATGTAGTTGTCGAGGGCGATTGCGCGAGTGAGGCGGGGGAAATCGGCGAAAGCCGTGTTGGCAGAGAGAGCCAACACCAGAAGCACGGAGCCGATGGTGAGGTAGTAAAACCAGCCGTGGCCCATTACCGCGCGCGTGAGCATGGAGAGCACACTCTCGTAGCCGGGCGCGTCCGGCGTGGTGGCGGCAATGTGATAGGAGCGGCAAAGCAGCGCAATGCCGGCCAACAGCACTGTCAGCAGAACAATGATGATGGTCAGCGTGGTCTTGGCGTTTTTGCGCGTGTCGTCGCGGAATGCCATGACGCCATTGCTGACCGCCTCAACGCCGGTCATTGCCGTGCAGCCGGAAGAGAAGACTTTGAGCAGCAGCCACCAACTCACGGCAACGGTCGCTACGGGCATTGGGGGCAGGGGTGTCACGGTCTGTGGATGTCCCGAGGCGGCGAACACATGCCATGCGCCTACCGCGATGACAATGAGCAGTGTGCCCGTAAACAGATATGTGGGGATCATGAACACCGCGCCGGTGTCATGCACGCCGCGCATATTCACGATAGTGAGAATCAGCAGCACGGCCAGGCACATTTGCAATGTGTGCGGTTGCAGGCTGGGCACTGCGGAGATGAGTGCGCCTACGCCGGCCGAGATGCCGACGGCAGCAGTGAGAATGTAGTCGATCATGAGCGCCGCAGCGGCCAGCAGCGCCGCGCCCTCGCCCAGGTTCTGGCTGGCCACGGTATAGGAGCCGCCGCCCTGCGGATAGGCTTCGATCGTCTGGCGATAGCTGAAGAAGACGATGACCAACAGCACAACGATGGCCGCGCTTACGGGAACGATATAGTGGACGCCCACGAGGCCGAGCGGAATCAGCAGCGTCAGCGCCGCCTCCGGCCCGTACGCGGCGGAACTCAGAGCGTCGAGGCCGAAGATGGGGATGCCGGCGATGGGACCGATGTGCTCGGCCCGCTCCTCGCTGGTGGCCAGGGGGCGTCCGAAAAGAAAATTCACTGCGCGCGTGGATAAAGCCATGCTTGGTTTTTTCCGTCGGCCGGAAGAGTTAACAAGGGGAAGGCCGTCGATGGCATTGTCTCACGGCGCGGGGACCGCTCCGTCATCGGATTGCACCCGATCCAATCCATACAAGGGTCGCATTATCGGCGATTTATCGGCTCACCCAGGTCCCAGAATCGGGACCTGGGGCACCCAATCGTCATAATCCTTATTACGCAATCACACGGTCATGGTACTAGCGCGCCTCGGTCCCCGCCGCTGCCGGCAGCGTGAAGTGGAATCTGCTGCCATGGCCGGGCGTGCTTTCGGCCCAGATGCGTCCGCCATGCTGCTCCACGATGCTGCGGACCAGCGCAAGGCCGAGGCCGGTGCCGCCCAGCGCGCGCGAATCCGACGCGTCGCCTTGCTGGAAGCGCTCGAAGATCCGCTCCAGTTTTTCCGGCGCAATGCCGCGTCCCTGGTCTTCAACGATGAAGCAGACCTCGCCAGTGGAAAGGGGATTGCCTGTCGAGGTAGTGACGGTACAAGGCTTCGCGGCCAGCCGGATGGTCGTGTCCTGGCCTGAGAACTTGATGGCGTTGGTGACCAGTTCGTTCAGCACCTGCAAAACGCGATCCATGTCCGCAAAGACCGTGGCCGCGGCGGCTTCAATGCGAATGGTGATGCGCGCCTGCGCGGCTGAATCGTGGGCAATGTCTGCCGCTCGACGCAACATGTCGATAGCTTCTATAGGCTGGCGGTGCAGGGGCAGCCGCCCTTTCTCCACGCTGTCGAAGTCAAGGATGTCGTTGACCAGGCGAATGAGCCGGTCGCTGTTTCCGATTGCCATCTCGATCATCTGTCGCTGCTTCTCCGGGCGCTTGTCCAGCGAGCCCGACGCGATCAGGCCAAGCGATGCGCGCAGCGAAGTAAGCGGCGTTCGCAATTCGTGGCTCACGGTGGAGATGAATTCGTCCTTCATTTTCTCAAGACGCCGCCGTTCTGAAACATCCTGGAAGGCGACGACCATGCCCGAGATCTGGCCAGCGTCCATGAGCGGGTTGGCGCTGTACTCCACTGGAATCGCGGTGCCGTCGTGGCGCCAGAAGACTTCGCCGCGCATGCGGATGGACTCGCACCTGCGCAGGGCCTGCAGAATGGGGCTGGTGGATTTGGAGTAGGGCGTGCCGTCAGCATGGCTGTGATGGATTGCTTCATGCACGTCGCGGCCGGCCAACTCTTCAGGCTCGTAGCCAAGTGCCTTTGCGCCGGCTTCGTTGATGAAGGTGAGCTTGCCATCGAGGTCGATGCCGTAAATGCCGTCGTCCACCGACTCCAGGATCAGTTCGCGCTGGCGCGTGGCCATGTGGAGCGCTTCCTCGGCCTCGTATTGCTCGGTCACGTCCATGCCGTGGTTGAGTACAAACGGGCGCTCGCCGGGCAACTGCATGCGCCGGCAGCGGAAAGCGATGCGGCGGTAGACGCCGTCGCTGCGGCGCAGTGGCAAGGCACCTTGCCATTCTTCCTCGGTTTGCAGAGTCCGCAGGCAATCCTGAAACGCCGCGGTTCCGGCCGAGTCCATCAGTTCTGTTACCGAGCGGCCGGTGAGTGCCTCGGTGCGGTAACCCAGCGTCTCCGCGGTGAATGCGTTCAACGAGGTGAGGCGGCCTTCCATCGAGCACGTGAAGACAAAACCAAGCGAGTTCTCGACGACCTCGCGGTAGCGGGTTTCACTGGACAGCAGAGCCTTCTCCATTTGGCGCTGCTCGGTCACATCCTGGCCGCTGACGATTACATATTGAATTTCGCCGTTCGGTCCCTTCAGTGGCCGCAGCGTCCAACTCACGAGTCGTGTTTTGCGTTCTGCCGCGGCGGCATCCCCGCCAATGAGCCAGGCAGTTTCGTGGGGGCCAGATTCCTGTCCGGCTACGGCGCCGCGCAGCTTTCCCATTGCCCAATCGCGTTGCTCTTGTTCGAATACTTCGTCGACAAACGGCCGGCCCACGGTGTCCGCAAGGCTCAGCCCGGTCAACTGCGCGCAGGGTTGATTCATCCGCACCAGGCGCCCGGCCGTGTCGAGCACCGCCACCAATGCTGGAATCGAATCCAGAGTCACGGCTACAAAGCATCGTTCGACAGCCAGCGCGCGTTCCGTTCGCTGGCGCGACCGCTGCGCCTGCTCCTGCAGCCGGATGCGGCTGTAAAGCTCAAGCCGCGTGACCGCCTGGCGGCCGAGAATCTCGAGGAGGGTGAGGTGTTCCGATTTGAACTGATCGGGCTTTATCGACAGCACCGCAAGCGATCCCACTACCTGCTGGGCGCTGGTGATCAGGGGCGTTCCGGCGTAGGAGAGGCAAGGCTTTGCACCCACAAGAGGAATCCCCTCGGGAAGAAAGCGACGGTCTTTTGCCGCATTCGCAATCAGCAGCGGCTCGCCCTTTTCCAGCATCCACTGGCATGCCGTGGTGGTGCGCGACTGCTCCACTCCCTTGAACCCAAACCGCGCCTTGAACCACAGCCGGTTGAAGTCCATCCACGCAATGTATCCATAGTCTGCACCGCACAACACCGCGGCCAGCTCCGTGAGCTCATCGAGAGCGGGGTCCGGATTGCGGTCGAAGATGTTGAACTCAGGATGCAGTGGTGCTTCCTGGCTCTCGAAAACTCTTGAGCCTGACATGGCAGACATCGGTTGTATGCTCTCGAGCTAAGTATCGAGGAATGAACAAAATTTGACACTCACCCAAACAGGCCAATTCTGTGGAAAACGTGATGGCCCACAAGTAATTGGATTTCTGGAGCGTCGTTTCAGTTGCTTGTTACCAAGGGCACGTGTTCGGGCTCATTAGCCGGCCGCAATTGGGTAGAAAGGCCGGAGAGTCTGAAAAAGGGCAGCTTTGCAGGTTGTGAAATTGTGGCTGATTCTGAAGAAAGCTTACGAACGAGCTTACCTCAGTGGCTGGGGCCGGCATTGATTTTGTTGCGTTCTTGTGTCAGGGGCCCGGATGAAGGCGAAAGCCGCAACCAGCCCCCTTGACCTGCCGCCTGGTGGATTTTGCTCTCAATTGCCGCTGGGGAGCTTGCAGCAGTCGCCTGCTCCGGCCGGCTCGTTCGAGCCTGCGTCCAGAACCACCTTCCACTTTCCGTCGGGCTCCCTGCGCCACATGGTGATATATCGCCCGCTGGTGTTCACGGCGTTTCCGTTGGCGTCCTTGCTGTGGCCTTCAAAGTGGCCCCAGGTATATCCCATATCGCCTGAGGGGCCCATCATCGCGTCCGTCGGGGTCCAGGTCAGTTGGTAGTCTTTTGGCGACCAGGTGGCTGACCTGGCGATGGCGACATTACCGATGAGCGGCGCTGCGGCGTTGCCCAGCGCGACACCATCCCCGGCAAACCAATCCGCAAACGCTGCGCCGCCGCGTGCGGCCACGTCTTTGGCAAAGCGCGCCTCCAGTTCGAAAAGCAGCACCTTGCCAGGTTTTACCGTGGTATCGGTGAGCGGGTTAGGCACATCCGGGCGCGCACCCGGCTCCGGCAACTGGCCAAAAGCGGCCTGGGGAGGCCCAGCCGCAATCATGCCGGCCACCACCACTCCGCAAAGACTCACTCTCCATCTTCCAGTCACGTTCCCAGCCCTCCCTCTAGAGCGGTTTCACAATTCACGTGCCCTTTCTGGCATCGTGCGCGGTGGCATTTTCTTAAGGAAAATGCCACTGGACGGCAGCGGCTTCAGGGTACAGCAATTGTGGAACCGCTTTAATGCAAAAAGCTCTATGGGCCCATCGTACAACCCTGGGTTGGCGTGGGCGCAAACGTCAGCGATCCCAATTGCGCAAACCGCAGGCAGAGCACACCACTTGACCTCGTGTCACTCGTCACAGACCGAACAGATCGAGCGGGACTAGATTGCGCGCATGGTTGCGCCGGTCCTGTTCGGTGAGGCGCTGGTTCTGGGACTGGCGTCCGGGCCTGCCTGCATTGCCGCGTGCGGACCCGTCCTGGTTCCCTCATTGCTTGCGGAACGAGCGGGGTGGCGGCCCCACGTCCGCTATCTCACCGCCTTTCTGGGTGCGCGCCTACTGGGCTACCTGCTGTTTGGCGCCGTGGCGTGGGAGCTTGGCACGCTTGCATCGCTGCTGCCCGGCCCGCGCCTGATGCTGATGGGCGCTGTGGATGTTTCACTCGCCTGCGTGCTGCTTTGGTATGCGTATTCCGCGCGGCAAATCTGCGGCCATTCGTGTGGGGATTCGAAGCTGGTGGAGATTGGCGGAAAGAAAAACAGCGGAGCCTTTGGAGCGGCTGCATTGGGTCTGCTGACCGGGCTCAGCCTTTGTCCTCCATTTGTGGCTGCCGGCATCAGGGCGTCTCAACTGGGCAGTGTGGTGGCGGCTCTTCTCTTTTTTGCCTGCTTTTTTGTTGGAACTTCGATCTGGTTTGTGCCCCTTGCCGGCATGGGCTGCATCGTGCGCAACCAGGCCGTGATTACAGTCGCGCGGATGGCGATGGTTCTGATTGCCGTCTATTACCTCCTGATGGGAGCCGGCCTGCTGTTGGGGAGAAAAGCAAATGGCTACTGACATTCAGTCGCGCAGGCTCGTCCGCCCGACGCCTCGAAGTATCGCCCGGTCTGTTCTGCTGACCTTGCCGATCGCTCTTTGGTCGCTGCTCATGTTCTTTCACCCCGGTGCGAACACGGATTTAGCGTCGCTAATCGCCGCAACAATAACTGCAGTCTTCATGATTGCGATGTTCTTTACGATGATGCGGACCGGGACTACTTATCGTTGGCGGCGCTGGTTCTTCGTGTCGGTGGGACTCCTGTTTCCGATCGGCTTTATCCATAACGTGATGGTGATGCGCGGCAGCATGGGCATTCCGATTGAAGAGATGATTGCCGGGCGCACTCCATTCTGCTTCATGCCCATTCCGCTGCTCATTTTGCCGGCAGCGCTTACACGTACGGTTGTATTCCCCGGTTCCATCGTGCCGGGCGGAGGCATGTCCGGCCACGGCATTGCGGAAATGGCGGGTCTCTGGCTGGCCATCACGCTGGTGGTCGGCAAAGGCTGGTGCAGTTATGCCTGCTTCTTCGGTGGCATTGAAGAAGGAATGGCTGCGATTCCGAAACGCCCGAAGATTCGCAAGCTGGATCCGCGCTGGCGCTATGGCCCATGGGCGGTTCTGCTGGCAATGGTGTTGCTGTCGCTGGCCTTGTTTGAACCGGCCTACTGCAATTGGCTCTGCCCCTTCAAGGCAGTTTCAGAATACGTTGCCGCACGAAACACGGTGGGCGTGATACAGAACGGAATCTTCATCGTGCTGTTTGGGGCCCTGGTGATCGTGCTGCCGTTGCTTACAAAGAAGCGAACGCAATGCTCGTGGTTTTGCCCGTTCGGCGCGTTCCAATCCATCTTTAACAAGATCAGCATTTTTGAAGTGAAGATCGACCAGACGCGCTGCAAGCCCTGCGTGCTTTGCCAGAATGCGTGCCCGAACCTCTCGCTGTCGAAGGAATCGGTTGCGAAGGGCGAGGCACTGATGTCGTGCATGAAGTGCGGAGCGTGCGTAGATGTGTGTCCGCGCCAGGCCGTGGTCTGGCACATCAAGGGAACCGAGGTGGCATGGAAGCCGGAACGCGCGCGGCTCCTGTTTCTCTATGGCGCCTGGGCCATGGCGGTAATGTTCGGCGGCAGCATTATTGTCCAGGGGATTTCAACCATACTGCACTATTTCGCTTAAGAGGAACTTATGAAACTGAAGGCGAAACTCGGCTACACTGCGGCGGGACTTACAGTGCTGGTGGCACTGCTGACGCCATTCTTGCTCATGGGCATGTTTGCAAAGGGAATTGTCGCCCTGGGCCTGCACGTGGATGAGATGTACTCGGGCGGACCGAAGGTACGCATATTCGAGCACGGCGCTTACTCGATCGCCGTTCATCGGGCTGTCTATCCGCACATGCTGCAGACCGAAAAGCCGTTCGTACAATTGGATTGGAGTCCCTTGAACGCTTTGCCAGCGCACGTGTCAGACGTTGTCGACATCGACGGCGATGGGCAGCCCGACATCCGCGTAAGCTTCGACGTGCCCAAGGATCCAAAAGCACAATTGCGAGTTGACGTGGAGCCGATCAATCAGGTGAATCAGGTGAGCGCAAAGTACGAAGCCATGCGGAATGCGGGCAAGGAGAAATATTCCAGGCTCATTGTGCGCGTGGACAATTCAATCCTGGTGCGGGTGCCGCTCAAGAAACCCTAGCAACCAAGAGGCGTAAGAGCACTCGGTCGTGTGCGGCGATTGAAGGTGTTCGCCTATTTTTTTGTTGGTTCGGCAGGCGATGGGCCGGCGGGTGGTTCCTCGCCGATGGCGCTGCTTCCAGTCAGAATGCGGGACTCGGTGCGGAACAGGTGGTAGTTGGTAAAGGCAACGTCGTTCAACTGCGTCTGCACGAGCGAGGACTGGGCTTGTTTTCCATCGTCCCCGGTGTCGCCCGGCATTTTTGAAAGAGCCACACTCCTAACGGGACAGATATACGAAGTTCCACCGATCAAGGTGGCGGCGTATTCCACCAGGATTGCCGTCATCACCTCTTCATTGGGAGGCGCGAGGTCCGCAACGACGGTGATGCGGAGAATGTCACCACTCGCTGGATCGACTGCAATCTCGCCATGGTAGGCGGGAAAGATCTGCTCAGTCCGCTTGCCGCGTGGAAGCGACACCATGTAACTCCCTATGCCCGCAGGCACTGTGTAGCGAAAGACAGCTTCAACACCGCCGGCGCCCTGTTCCCAGAAGCCCCAGGTTGTCTTGCCGCGCCCGGAGTCTTGAAGCACGACGGAGAGGATGGGGCCAAACTCACCCGAGGTGGTGAGCGAATGTCCAGGTTGACTCATCTTGCTGCGATCAATCTTTTGCGAATTCCTCAGTTCGTAGCCATCACGGTAGCCGACAGTTTCGCTCGACTTGCCCGAACCGTGCATCGGTCGGTACTGGGATATTTCAGATGAGACACTCGGGCCGCCGGCGGAGCGGACTCCCCTGCCGGTTGCGGGCATGCCTATATTTTCGAGTGTTTGGTGGGCCGGAGTGTCTTCAAAGTGTTCAGTCTTCCTCGTGGCATAAAAGTTTGGCAGCCTTGAGAACGTCTTGTTCACAAAGTCGTTCGCTTTCTCCAACATCGTTTTCTGCGTTTGCCGGTCAGGCGCCGAATAGATGGGCATGTCGGCCGCAGGAAGATCGAGGAATGCGGATGCATCGGCCAACTCGGTGAACGCCTCGTGGCAGTGGTGTCCGGGGAAGTCCGTCTCCCACCGCGCGAGCCGGATGGAACTGGCCCGCTCTGTCAACTCCAGATCGGAAATCTGCCCTGCCACTTTGCCATCGGATTGCCCGTGGGCCGCGGCCAGCAACTGCTCGAACTGGTCAATGCTGACGCGCTTTGCCGCCAACGCGTGCGATGCAATGCCCGCCGTCAACAGCAGCAGAAAAATGATTCTGCTCATCCCACACCGCCCCGTTCGGTCGCCGCCCAAGTATAGCCCGTTTCAAAACTCCGCCTCAAATGCCGCCTGTTGAAAGGGGAAAAGGTTTTGTGAGCGTCCGGCGTCATTTGCGGCCGAGAAGCGCCCGTGCATATAATTCCAACAGAATAACTGTACCATCCGGTACACAAAATCATGACTGTCAGGCCCAGGCAAAACTCGGAATCCGGGCGGGCGGCGCAGACGCGCGGCCGGCCCCCGCTGGATAACGCCGAGCGCAAACGCATTTTGGACGCGACCACCAGAGTATTTCTGGAGAATGGATTCCGTCGCGCCAGCACCAGTGAAATTGCGCGCCGCGCGCGAACTTCAAAGCAGACACTCTATGCGCTTTTCCCCACCAAGGCCGATCTTTTTGTCGGCGTGATCAGCGCACATACCGAGCAACTGTTTGCACAGCACGCGTATTACATCGAGTCAGGGAAGACTCCGCGGCAGGCGCTCACCGAGATCGGCCACATGGTGATGAAGATGTTCAGCGCTCCGGAGTTTCTCGCACTTTATCGCATTGTTGTTGCCGAAGCCCATAATTTTCCCGACCTCGCGCGGCAACTTTGGCGGGAGTGCATGGAACGCGGCCAGGGGCTGCTAGCTGAATACCTGCAATCGCGCCGCATCGGCGGCCCGGGCTACAGAAAGTCCGCGGCGCAATTCGTCTCGTTCGTGCTCGGGGATTTCGTACTGAACGCAATGCTCAACCCGGATTGCCGCATGAGCGAGCGCGCGCTGCGTGCGGGCGTCAAAAAAGCGGTCGAGGATTTCCTTCGCCTTCATCCGGCGCGGGAGCACAGAAGATAGGCGAGTCCGATGGAAATCGCCAGCTATTCCGGCGACTTTGAGCACGAGCATTGGCAACCGGCAGTGAACCCCTGGCTGATTGCCCTGGCAGTCATCCTGCCCACCTTCATGGAAGTGCTGGATACGACGATTGCCAATGTGGCTCTGAACCACATTGCCGGCAGCATGTCGGCTTCGTATTCGCAATCCACTTGGGTGCTGACTTCCTACCTGATTTCGAATGCCGTGGTGTTGCCGCTGACGGCCTGGCTCGGCAATCGATTTCAACGAAAGCGATTTTTGCTTTTTTGCATTTTTCTGTTTACGGTTTCGTCTCTTTTATGCGGCCTTTCAGTGAATCTGCCAATGCTGCTGATGATGCGGGTGGTGCAGGGCATTGGCGGCGGAGCGCTGGCGCCCATCTCGCAGGCCATTCTGATGGAAAGTTTTCCGGCCCGCAAGCAGGGCATTGCGCAGGCGGTCTTCGGTCTTGGAGTGGTGGTTGCGCCGGTGGTCGGTCCGGTTTTGGGCGGATGGCTGACTGACAGCTACTCGTGGCGGTGGATCTTCTATATCAATATTCCGTTTGGCCTCCTCGCCATGTGGGCGATTCAGCAGACCGTTGAAGACCCGCCCTGGGTCCGCAACTCCGATCCCGGCCCTTTGGATTCGATTGGGTTGGTGGCGTTGTCGCTGTGGCTGGGATGCCAGGAAGTCTTCCTCGACAAAGGGCAGGAAGATGACTGGCTCGGCTCCCGATTCATTCGCACCATGCTGGTGCTCGCAGTGTCCGGGTTTGTGGTGTTCGTGTGGCGCGAGTTGAAAGCCGACAAACCGATGGTGGATCTGCGCCTGTTCAAGGTACGCGCGTTCGCAGTGGGGACGGTGCTGATTTTTCTTATGAGCCTGCTGACCTATAGTGTCGGGCTGCTGACACCGCAATTTCTGCAATTGCTGCTGGGATACTCGTCGGTGGCGGCGGGCATCGCAACGTCGCCGCTGGGTCTTGGCGCGGCGATGTCGATGGTTTTGGTGGGGTTGATGGTGAGGAAGATCGACGTCCGCGCCATCCTCGTGTTCGGCTTTCTGGTTTTTGCATTTGCGGCGTTTCGCTTGTCGAGAGTTTCTCTCGAGGTCAGTCCGTGGACCGTTTTCTGGCCGCAGATTCTGGCTGGAACGGCGATCGGATTCCTTTTTGTTCCCGCCAATATGATCGGGACGAAGCCTTTGCGCCGCGATCAAATTGGCTCTGCCACCGGCACGATGAACCTGATGCGCAACGTGGGCGGCGGCGTGGGCATTTCGTGGGTCAGCACACTGCTTGCGCGGCGAAGCCAGGTGCATCAGACCATGTTGGGTGAGCACCTTACCGCGGACAGCCTGGGCTTGCGTCAGGCGCTGGCCGGCCTGAAGGGATACCTCAGCGTCCATCATTTTTCCCTGGGTAATGGGACGACCCAGGCCATGGCAGCCATGTATCGCATTCTGCAGCAACAGGCCTATCTGCTGGCATTCAAAGATGTCTACGAGGACCTGGCAGTCCTGGCCCTGTGCTCAATTTCACTTGTTTTTTTGCTCCGCAAATCCGGGGCGAGGAGCGGGGGGCAAAAGCCCTCATTCAGCGGGGAAACTGCCCACTATGTCCAGCCGGCTGAACCAGTTGAAAAGTTGACAGCAGCGTTTGCCGCGCCAAACCTCGCCCGCAGCAGCCCGTTCAGGGCAATCGCATGAACAAAAAAGGCGGAGCGACAATCGGGGTTTGCATCGCCCATACGGGGCTGAATGGCTATTGTTGACCGCCTTCCCCACGCTAAAGCGCTTTCAATTACCCACAA
>PKXI01000331.1 GCA_003133425.1 Acidobacteriaceae bacterium | reverse complement strand
GAACTTGGCACTCTCCAGTTAATACTAATCTCGTCGTAGCCGTGGCCGTGGGAATGTGGGAATCCTGAAGGGATTTGCAAAGAAAGAAGAAAAGCGACACGCGAAGGGTATTGCTGGCCCATCGTTTGCACGGATGAAGCTGCTATCCTAGGATCTCACTTGACGTCGCACATTAAACTCTGCGTACTCCGTATGCACGGACCATCGGGGGGGTCTCTTGCCGCCACCAGGGGAAATCACGCAGTTACTACACGCATGGAGTGAAGACAAGGCGGCGTCTACAGATGTCCTCTTCGAGATGGTGTACCCGGATCTGCGCAGGATTGCCGGTGCGCTTTTCCGCGGCGAGCGTCCGGAGAACATGCTGCAACCAACCTGCGTCGTCAACGAGCTCTTTCTCAAACTCCTTCGCCAACGTAGCCTGCGTTTTGAAGACCGCGAGCACTTCTACAGCCTCTGTGCGCGGCTGATGCGTAGGGTCTTGGTGGACCACGCGCGCTCCGAAGGCCGGCAGAAGCGCGACGGCGGCGTCCTGGTTCCTCTCCACGACGACATGACATGGACCGACGCAAATCCTGCGGCCACCATAGACCTCGATCGCATTCTTGAGGAGCTGGATCGGATCGATCCGCGCAAGTGCCGCATGCTCGAACTCCGCTTCTTTATCGGCTTCACCGCAGATGAGACGGCGGAGTTGCTCCATGTTTCCAAGGCCAGCGTCGATCGTGATCTAAGGTTCGTCCGTGCGTGGTTGAACGAGCGATTACAAGCAGGCTAATATCAGTAGGCCCAGCGGAACCGCCGCGCAGGCGGTGACTGACACATTTCTCCACAATCTCTCGCGTACAGGTAGAGGCCCGATTTATGACCCAAGACGCAGATAATTGGGACGCACTACAGTCCTTGTTCCACCTGGCGGAGGAGAACCCCGCAGCCGATCTCGATTCGCTGCTGGAAGAGGTGTGCCCCGATGCGGAGCTGCGTAGCCGGGCCCGGGCGCTGATACTCGGTGCACGGGAGAGCGAGGCCAATGCTGCCGTACCGGTCTCAGCGCCACAGGGTGCCGATCCGCGTTTGCGCAGGATCGGGCCTTACTCCATCGTTCGTCTGCTTGGCTCGGGCGGCATCGGCACGGTCTATCTGGTGGAGAGGATCGCGGGCGGAGTGGTGCAGCGCGCAGCCTTGAAGGTGCTCTCCCTTCATGCCGCGGGGCCTTTCTTTGCGGACCGCTTTGCCCGTGAGCAGCATATACTCGCGTCCCTGGACCATCCAAACATCACCCGCATGTTGGACGCCGGCCTGAGCGAGACCGGCGAACCCTACCTGGTGATGGAGTACGTTGACGGCGTGCATCTGGATACCTTCTGCGACGACCGGTCGCTGGGCGTCCCGGCACGTCTCAATCTCTTTTTGCAGGTCTGCGAGGCGGTCGCTTACGCTCACCGCAACCTGGTTGTGCATCTCGATCTCAAGCCCTCCAACATCCTCGTCCATCAGGCTGAGGGCAGCGTGAAGCTGCTGGACTTTGGCACATCCAAGCTCATCCAGCCGGACAGCCTGCTGACCACTACCGTGATGGCGACACCGGCCTATGCCAGCCCGGAGCAGCTCCGCAATGAGGCCGTGACGACAGCCTGCGATGTCTATGCGCTGGGCGCGATCCTGTTTGAACTGCTCTCCGGGCGACGTCCCAATCAGGACAGTTCGGTCGCCCTCATGATTGAGCGCTCTATCAAGGAGCTGCCGCCCGAACCTATCACCGGGGCCGTCACTCCTGAGGCGGCGGCGCATCGCGGCCTTACCCAGACGCGGCTGCTCAACCTGCTGCGCGGCGATCTTGCGACGATCGTGGCCAAATGTCTCACTCCCCGTCCAAAGGACCGCTATGCTTCGGTAGACGCGCTCACCACCGATATTCAGAGGTATCTGGCAGGACGGCCGATTCTGGCACGGCCGCAGACGACGACCTATCGCCTGGCAAAGTTCGTACGGCGCAATCGCAAGTCAGTGGTTGCGGGCACGCTCGCCATTCTCGTCATCATTGCCACATCCAGCTATGCGCTGTGGCGGCAGCATCAGGCTGTGGTCGCCGGCCATCGCGCCTTGCAGATGCAGAACTTCATGTACCAACTCTTCAAGCTAGCGAACTCCGACTATACCGGCAAGCCTGCGGCGACAGTGCCGGAGTTCCTGCAACTGGGCGTCAAAGTCCTGCCTGAATTCATTCGAGATCCCACCGACCAACGCGCTGCGCTACTGAGTCTCGCCGAGTCGATGTACAACAACGGCGACCTCAAAAACGCTCAGCAGGTATTCACACAGGTTGACGCAGACGCGAAGGCTGCCGGAGATTTCGCATCGCAGGCCGAAGCCGAAGGGTATAGCGGCAATATTGCCTACACCCTTGGACTGATCGATCTCGGCCAATCGCTCTCAGCCAACGCATTAGCCTTGTCCAATAAACCGGGAGTCTCGCCACTGGTGCGGATCTATATCGAAATCTTCTACGCGCAGGAGCGCGAGGATGCCGGGTTTCGCACCGACGAAAATGTGAAGCTACTCGAAGCTGCCATGCGAGAGAGCCGTGCCCGTCACGTCCCGGAGCATGAGTTGGCCTTCGCTGTCCTCAGTCTCGGCAACGCCATCAATCCCCGTGGACGATTGGACGAGGCCGAGCGCCTCACCAAAGAGGCCATCGGCATCTACGGCCGCGAGCCCTACGCTGTCTGCGATCAAGCCAACGCCTACTCTGACCTCGCAGTCCTCCAGAATCAGCGGAAAGACAATAAAGGCGCGCTCGCCTCAGAACGATCGGCGTATGACGGCTTCAAGCGGTGTTCTGGCGAGGCCTCTCGCAGCACCCTGACGGCGCAGTCCTACCTTGCGGCGGCGCTGATGAGCGATGGCCAGACGCAAGCAGCCATATCCACGTTGGAGGCATCTCTCCCGCAATGGAGAAAGTTGACCGGCCCTGATAGCGACCAGCTTGCGACGCCGCTGATATTCCTCACGCGCGCCTTCCTGCGCAACTCACAGTATGCGGACGCGGAGCGGACGGCGCAGGAACTCTACCGTGTGGAGCAGGGGAAGATCAATCCCCTGAGCGGGCAGATGGCAATGTGCCAATGGGTCTGGGCCGATTCTCTCTCCGGCCAGAAGCGCTATCGCGAGGCCCTGCCCCATGCCGAGTCCGCCGACAAGGCGTTCATCGCAGAACATTCCAGTGCTCCCGGAACCCAGCACAATGCAGCAAGAGCGCATCAGTTACTGCTGGATATCCAATCGAAACTCTCCCCAAAGTGACGCACTTTTCCGGGCTTCGACGCGAACCATAGCAGGAGCCCCGCTATGTCGTCATCTCATTCCGTCTTTAGTTCTTTCGTCTTTACATTGGTGCTCACGGGTTGCATTAGCCAGATACATCAGCCCTCGGCCACAGCGCAAAAGCCGCCGTACGCGCGGCCGGCCCCCGCTGCTAATGCACAGGTCTGGCACATGCACAAAGTCGATGTCACCACGCAGGTGCTCGACTTGCAAACCCATGGCTCGCGTTCCATTCAGGGCATGACAATGCTCGTCCCTAGCGACTGGAGCTTTCAAGGGCAAGCCACGCTCCCGCCCAAGTTCGATTGCAACTACACCGTAGGCCGCTTCAACATCGCCACCCAAAGCGCAGACAAGTCGACCGGCTTACAGGTGCGTGCCCTTGGCGCGACTGTGTGGTCCAACAACCGCGCTGCACTACAGCAAATACAACAGATGAACCAGCAGTGGTCGGGCACGGAGAACTGCCAGATCGAGCCGTCCAAGTCTCTCGCTGACGGTCTCGGAGGAGCGGTGTCCCTGATCGTTCAGAACGGACACGCAGTCGGCGGCGTGGAACCTGTCCCCGGCATGAACGACCAACTGGCGGCGTCGACCGAGCAGGCCAACCGCCTGCTCGCGCAACAGGCGATGCAGCACCGCATGCCCGCCTCTCATCTCTCTGCGGAGGCCGGACGCCTCCGCTTCACCGGCACCATGAATGGAGTGCAGGTCGAAGGCTGGCTCATTGCCATGCATACCGTACGCAGCGATCCATCTCCCGGAGGTTCGGTCGACCTGAGCGACATTCCGCTCTTCGCGATCATGTACGCTCCGCCGGGCAAGCTGGACAGCTCAGAGAAGATGCTCTCCGCCATGCTCGATTCCATCCAGATCAACCCGCAATGGACGGCGTATCTCGCCCAGTACGTGCAGGCGATCATGCAGATCAAGCAGCGCGCCATGAACCAGGTCGCACAGATCTACGTCAACATGGCCGCGGACAATGCCAAAGCCGCGCAGCAGCAGGCCGCCATCCGTAACGGTGTGCAGAACTACGCCAACCAGGTACATTCCAGCGTCGCTGCCAACCGGGCCGCGGCGCTCGATCACAGTTCGCAGCAGTTCGCTCTGCACATGGGCGACCAGGCCATCTACTCCAACCCCACCACCGGCCAGAGCGTTCAGATGTCCAACCAATACAGCCACGCCTGGGCCAGCACAACCGGCAATACCAACGAGTACATACTCACCGATTCTCCGTCTTACAACCCCAACGGACAGGCGGGCAGCGCAACCTGGACTCAAATGACCCCGCAAAACTAGGGGCGTCCGCCGTCATCGTTCGCAGAAGTTAAATAATTCTGCGAACGATGACACACTCCTCGCATCCCTGGCGCGATCCATAGCAGGAGCACCCTGCCATGATCCCGACGCCCACGAAGTCCGCCCTCCATTGCCTCTCCACTCTCGCCTTCTTCTTCGCGGGTATTGCCGCCGCGCAAACCCCGGGACACCAGCAGCCGGCGAACCTGCACACCCCGAGGGTGGACGCCTCCTACGGCAAGCGGCCACTCAGCTTCGAGCCCAACCGCGGCCAGACTGACCCGACCGTACAGTTTCTCGCGCGCGGCAGTCAGTACACCGTCCTGCTGCAGCCTACCGCCGCGACCCTCGTGCTCAGCCGCGAAGACGCAGCGGCCCGCCGCGCCGGCCGGCCGGCACCAGCTACCCGCGCCGCGATTCGCATGACGCTTGACGGAGCCAATCCCCGCGCCACCATGTCGCCCGACCGACCGCTTCCCGGCTACGTCAACTACATCACCGGCGACAAGGCCAAAACATACACTGGGATTCCGACCTACGCGGCAACCCGCGCCGCAGGCGTCTACCCCGGCATCGACCTCGTCTACTACGGCACCGCGCGCCAGCTCGAATACGATTTTGTCGTCTCTCCGAAGAGCGACCCCAGCCTGATCCACCTCGTGATCGATGGCGCGCGCGCGGTCGTCGAATCGAACGGCGATCTCCGTCTGCAGATCGGCGCCACCAGCCGCGATACCGACATCGTCTTCCACAAGCCTGTGCTCTACCAGCAGGTCGACGGCGCACGCCAGTCCATCGACGGGGCCTTTACTGTCACCGCAAATGGCGAGGTCGGTTTTCATGTGGGCGAGTACGATCATTCGCGTGAGCTGGTGATCGACCCGATTATTAGCTATGGGAGTTATTTTGGCGGCAGCGGCGAGGATGAGATCAACGGCTCGGTATTGAATGCGAGCAACCAGCTCTATGCTGTGGGCCAGACGTTCTCGCCGACGCTCCCTTCGGGAACCGGCGAGTTTCAACCCTCCCGCTCCGGAACCAAGAACTCGAACTACCATGACGGCTTCGTGACGAAGTTCTCCGCGGACGGCTCGACCGTACTCTGGACAACCTACCTCAGCGGCAGCCAGGATGACTTCGCCACGAGCGTCGCGGTCAACGCGTCCGATGAGGCGTATGTAGTCGGCTACACCAATAGCTGCGGCGCCGATAACAGCATTCCGGGTGTTGCTCCAAACACGGCTGTCAGTTTCCCCTTCACCGGCGACGCGGTCCAGAATCTTTGCAGCCCAAGCTATAACAGCGCCGAAACTGCCGAAGCCAATGGTGGCTCCTATGACGCATTCCTCGTGAAGCTTTCCTCGGATGGCAGGACAGAGCTCTATGGGACGCCGCTCGGCGGAAGCGCCAATGACATTGCCCAAAGTATCGTTTTGGACGCGACCGGTCGACCGTATATCGTCGGTGAGACCTCTTCGACCCAGTACTATAAATGCTCCGCAGTTGGCCCGCACTGCGGCGACGTCCCAGCGTATCCCGTCGACAACCATGGGAATCCGGACATCGGAATTTCCAACTATCCCACCACCTCCAACGCCTTCTATTCCAGCACCGCCGAGTCGCAGCAGTACTCCACAACGGACCCTAACAGCGGCAATACAGGCGGACCCCAGGATGAGCAGGCTTTTATCACCATTCTCAGCGCCGATCTCCATTCCTTCGTCTACTCCTCGCTCATCGGCGGCGGCGTAATCGGTGGCTGTGGTAACGGAGCCTGCAACACCAATGGAATCGCCGTCGCCGTGAACGCCGCCGGCATCGGGTACATCGGCGGCAACACCTCATCGGCCCACTGGCCGACGACAGCCGGCGCGTTCGCTGCCACCTGCTCGAACGCAGGCGCTGCGAACTCGCAATGCCCCATGACCGGCTGGCTCGCTGGCTTTGACCCCAGCAAGTCCGGCTCCGCCTCACTCCTCTTCAGCACCTACATCAACGGCTCGTCGGCCGGCCTCGACGGCGGCGGTAACCCGCTCTATCCGGCGGGCGACGTCTACGGCCTTGCCGTCGACTCTCAGGGCAACGTGATCGCCACTGGCGACACCTACGCCAACAACTTTCCCACCACGGCTGGCACGCTCCAGCCTGCGTGCGTTCAGTTCGGCGACGGCAACGGTAACAGCAAACGCTGCGCTTCAGCCTACGTCACCAAGCTCTCGCCCACAGGGGCCACCGTCTGGTCTACCTACTTCGGCCCTCCGACGCAACCGGGGAACTTCGTCATCGGGAACAGCGTCGCACTCGATGCCAACGACAACGTCTTCATCGCGGGCACCAGCACCTCCCCGACCCTCCCGCTGATCCACGCCATCTCCACCAACTCGGCCCAAAATGGCGACGCCTTTGTCTTTGAGCTCTCTCCCACCGGCTCGACAGAACTCATGGGGACCTACATCGGCGCCAATGGCATCTCCGTCGACAACAACGCGCTCCACCTCGACAGCAACCTGAACGCCTACTTCAGCGGCTCCATACAGTACAGCACCAACGGCAGCGAGAGCTTCCCCGCCACCCCCGGAGCGTTCTCCACGACCGGCCTCGGCGGCTCTACCGACGGCTGGGTCATGAAGCTCATCACCCAGCAGCAGGCCTCGGTCACCGCGCTGACGGTTTCGCCGGACCCGGCAACACCCTCGCAAACGGTGACGCTGACCGCGAAGGTAACGACACCGTCGACCATCACAGGGACGATACTTCCGACCGGCGTGGTGACGTTCAACAACGGGTCCACCGTGATTGGGACGGGGACGCTGAATGCGAGCGGCGTGGCAGCGTACTCCGGCACTCTCGCCGGAGGAACGTACAACGTGACGGCCAGCTACGCGGGTAATGCTGGATTCAATAGCTCAGTGTCGACGGCGACTTCGCTGACGGTGTCTGGGGCAGTGAATACAACGACGGCTCTGACGGTGGTTCCGGCGGGTGCGGCCTTCGGTGTGGGTTCGGTGCTGACTGCGACGGTGGTGGCGGGAACTGCGCCGGCGACGGCAGGCACGGTGAGCTTTACGGCAGGATCAATGTCCCTGGGAACGGCGACTGTGAATGCGCAGGGTGTGGCTACGGTTACGGCGAAACCGAACGTTGGATTGTATTCCGTAATCGCGAGCTATGCGGGTACGTATGCGGCGACGACGAATCCTACGGGCTACGCACCGAGTGCGAGTGCGGGTGTTGCTCTCACTGTGACAAAGGCAACGACGACGACCGTGCTGACTTCTTCGACGGCGTCTGCGGGTACGACGACCAGCTTTACGCTGACGGCCTCTGTGCCGGCGGGGGCCACGGGGACGGTCACATTCTTCAATGGAGCGACTTCGCTGGGAACAGGGTCTGTCGGGACCAATGGGACGGCAACCCTGACGACTTCGATCGCCGCGGCGGGGTCGTATAGCCTGACCGCGACGTATGGCGGCGATACGAACTACTCCGGAAGCACGTCGGCGGTGTTGACTCAGGTGATCGTGGCTCCGGGCTTTGCGATGACGGCGGATCCATTGTCGCTGACCATCACGCGCGGATCGACCGGGACGACGACGCTGACACTGTCGCCGGCGGGAGGCTACACGGGAGCCATTACGATGTCGTGCGGCACGCTGCCGTTGAAGGCGACGTGCAGCTTCAGCCCGATGAGCGTTACGCTGGCAAGCGCGGCGACGACGGAGGTGCTGACCATCGGTACGGGCTCGGCGACGGCGATGCTGTCGGCTCCGCATGTGTCTGGTAGGTATGACCTGATCTTCTCGGCGCTTACCCTGTGGCTGCCGGGGTCGCTGCTTGGGCTGTTCGGGCTGGCTAAGCGGAAGAAGCTGAGCGGCGACATGCGGCAGCTAACGTTGCTGGCTGCGCTGTGCTTCCTCAGCATGGGTGCGATGAGCGGATGCGGAGGCAGCCCTTCAAACACGGGCGCCAATGAGACTCCGGCTGGAAGTTACACCGTATCGGTGACCGCTGCGGGACCGAGGGGGAGTCCGCAATCGTTGAACCTGACCGTAGTTGTTCAGTAGTAAAACGTTCTACTGAAGATGGGCGGACCGCCGGTATGGGGTCCGCTCAATTTCTTGGAGCGATAGGGCGGGGGGCCGCAGGTTTGGCCTCTGCGCCCCGCTACTATTTGCGCAAAGTCCCTTAACAGCCCGTGATTAAAGTAGTTAAATTTCAGATGAGGCGATATTGCGGTCTTCCGATGCGGCAGGTGCCGGGAAGGGCAAGAACCGGAGTGGTGCGGGTTTCTACTAGGCCCTGTGGTCGATGGGCGCATGTGAGCCACTCAAGAAGGCGGAAAAGAAGCCTTGCCATGCAGTTTTTCAGCTCTCGGGGCTTACCCGCTCCCAACATCTTCCGCAGCACCAAGCTGATGTTGAACGCGCCGATGTGGATCAGCAGACGCTTCAGAATATTCTCATGTCCGCGCAAGGTGCAGCGCCGCATTCCGCCCGTTTCGTAGCAGTGGGCAAAGCTGCGTTCGACCAACTCGCCCCGCCTTCTGAGTAACTGTTTGCCATAATCCCCAGTTACTCTGCTCTGGTTTGCCTCAACCGCTTGTTGCTCAGACTGCTTTCCCTCCCAGTTGAGTTTGCCCGCCTGCTTCCTCTCGGGAATGTAGGTGCTAACTTCGAGTTCCTTCACCTGCTCAAGAGCCGCCCCGCTGTGATAACCCTTGTCCGCCACCAACTCTTCAATTCCGTTTACATTGACTTTCGCTTCTTCTTCAAGGTGTGACTCCACCTCGCGCACGATTAATTCGGCCACCGCCAAGCCCGCCTCGGCCAGGGTTTGATGCACGGTCGTGGTGTCGCCCAGGTCGGCGGAATGCAGGGTAACGGCAACCACCGTGCCCGATTCCAAGTCCACGGCGTGTTCGGCCTTGTGGGCCAGATGCGTGCTGCCATCCTTCATCTTCGCGATCCGCGCGTCCCCGTCGGCGGGACTCTTCCACTCCTTGTTTGAGGTGCGTTTCTCGCGCTTGCGGTCCAGCCGCGCCAGATCTTCGCGCGTCGGCGTCTCAATGCCCGATTCCTTGGCCAGTCCAGTTAGAAACTCGTTGTAACTCTCGCCGGTGTCGCGCCTGACAATGGATTTCATCGCGGCGTTGGCCTCCAGCGTAGTGGCGTCGATGCCGATCCGCTTACCTTGTAACAATCCACGAGCCGCCAGCAGATTCAGCACCCAGGCGAATACTTGTTCGTGTGTTTCCAGGTCGATCAGCCTGCGGGTCCGCGACAGGGTCGAGTGGTCTGGCGTTGCCTCTGTCAAGGCAATGCCCAGAAACCGTCGCAGTCCGAGCGAATCAGCTACGCGCCAGGCGATGCCGCGCTCAGCCTCGATACCCTCAAAATATCCAATCAATAGCGAACGAAAGTAGATGCCGGGCAGAAGCGAGGCGTTGTTGCACGGATAGGCATCAAAATCGGCTACTCTGAGAAAGAATCCAGAAAGGCCGCCAGTTCAATGCCGAACAAGCACAACGCCCTGGGCCGCCATCACATCCCAAAGAT
>PKXI01000016.1 GCA_003133425.1 Acidobacteriaceae bacterium | reverse complement strand
TTGAGGAGCCCTCCCGATGGCCATCGCCGATGACCGCACCAAAGCAGTCGAACTTGCCCTTGCACAGATCGAAAAACAGTTTGGAAAAGGGTCGATCGTTCGGCTCGGGTCGAAAGAAGCGCTGCTGCCTATCGCCGTCATCTCAACTGGCTCCATCAGCTTTGACGCCGCTCTTGGCGTTGGGGGCATTCCTCGCGGCCGCGTCACGGAGATCTATGGTCCTGAGTCCTCCGGCAAAACCACCATCACCCTGCAAATCATCGCCGAGGCGCAGCGGCTGGGCGGCTTGGCGGCCTTTGTAGACGTCGAGCACGCCCTGGACCCCGGCTATGCCAAGAAGCTGGGCGTGGACATCGATAACCTGCTGGTCTCGCAGCCCGACAGCGGCGAGCAGGCCCTGGAGATCACCGAGGCTCTGGTGCGCTCCGGCGCTATCGACGTGCTGGTGGTGGACTCTGTCGCCGCGCTGGTGCCCAAGGCCGAACTGGACGGCGAGATGGGCGAGTCCCACATGGGCCTGCAGGCGCGCCTCATGTCCCAGGCCCTGCGCAAACTGACCGGCGCGGTCTCGAAGTCGCGCACGGCGCTCATCTTCATCAATCAACTCCGCGAGAAGATTGGCGTCATGTTCGGCAATCCCGAAACCACCACCGGCGGCCGCGCCCTCAAGTTCTACTCCTCGGTCCGCGTCGACATCCGCCGCATCTCCGCCATCAAGGAAGGCGACGTTGTCACCGGCAACCGCACCAAGGTCAAGATCGTCAAGAACAAGGTTGCAGCGCCTTTCCGCGAGGCCGAGTTCGACATCCTCTATGGCGAAGGCATCAGCCGTGAGGGCGACGTTCTCGACCTCGCCGTTGCCAACAACATTGTTGAGAAATCCGGTGCGTGGTACAGCTACGACGGCGAGCGCATTGGACAGGGCCGCGAAAACACCCGGTCCTTCCTCAAGGAGAACAAGGACGTCTTCGCCAAGATGGACGCCGCGCTCCGCAAGGCGCTCAACATCGGAGCCGTCAAGGCCGACGTGCCAGAAGTTCCTGCTACCGGGGCCGCCGAAGCCAAAGAAGCCGTCCGCAGCCGCAAAGGCTAGAGCATTTTCATAGATGGTCTAATGTCCTGGTAGCAGCGGCGATGGCCATGATCTTTGTCCCTTTGCCGCACTAGGTCTTGCCCACCGCGAGGCCTGTGCCTCGCCAAAACTCCATCTGGGGAAAATGCGCTTGAGTCTCGAACCTGGTGATCCATTTTGGCAGTAGTTTTCCGCTGAGAAGAAGTCTTCTTGTGACCGCAGAGCGCAATGAGAACACGGCGAAGCACACAAAGCGGAGGTGGCGGGCACACCTGTCCCGCAGTTCATCTTCAACTTCGGCGAGAAATTCTTGCAGCTGCAACTCAGGCGGCCAGATCGTAGCGATGATGCAGACCGCCCAGCTTTGGCATCGCCACGATTCTGCAATCTATGCCGGAGTTTTGCTTTGCTTCACGCCCAGCGGGCGTTCCCTTCGCCAACGCGAGATGAGTTCGATCCTCGTGATAGTAACGAACGTACACGGACATCAGGCGCTTCAGATGCCGTTCATTCACAACGATCACATGGTCAAGCAGATCTCGGCGGCAGTTGCCGACCCAGCGCTCGGCAACGCCGTTTTGCCACGGACTGCGGAAGCTGGTCCGTTTGGGTTGGATACCAAAGCTCTTCACGGTATCGATCATCTCCGCATTGAAGCTGGAACCGCGATCAAAGATCAGATAGCCGGGCGCGGAATCGAAAGGGAACGCCTCGCGCAGCTGCTGAACAACCCACGCGCTGGTTGGATGCCTGGTCACGTTGAAGTGCAGAATGCGCCGTCGGTCATGAGCGATGACGAAGAAGCAATAAAGAACACCGAAGGTAAGTGTCGGCACGGTGATGAAGTCCATGGCGGCAATGGCTTCACGATGGTTACTAAGGAACGTCATCCACCGCTCGGCCGGCTTTGGATCTCGAGGAGCCTTGCGCATCCAACGCAACACGGTTCTTTCCGAAATGTCGAAGCCCAGCATCTTCAACTCACCGTGAATGCGAGGCGCACCCCAAGTAGAGTTGTCAGTGACCATGCGGAAGATGAGGTCGCGAAGTTCCCTGCTGACACATTTTCTTCCAGCGCTCGCTCGATGCCGCGAAAGCCGCGTCCAATACAACTTGAAGCCAGCACGGTGCCAACGAATGACCGTCTCCGGTTGGACGAGGATCAGCACCCGTTTCCATCTTGGCCAGAGCCGTCGCAAGATTACCCAGAACAACTTGTCAGAAGTGGCAAATCGCGGTTTTGGATGCCTTCGCTCCAAGACTCTGAGCTGCTGCCGCAGCGCCAGGTTTTCCAATAAAAGATCGCGGCGTGAGCAAATGCATCGACTAAAGAGAACAACCAAGAGCCTCAGCTGGCGTACCATGGGACCAGTTTTACATGGAAATGGGTGAATTCCGATACCCCGTTTATACGCTTGATTCGAAAGCAGATCTTAATTATGGCGAGGCACAAGATGCGGACACTCTCATGATTGGTGGAGTCCGCAATTGGCAGTACTTCCGTCAGTAAGTCAGCTACTTTTGCGAAGGGGATCAGCGACGCCCACTTGCTTTCCAGGTAGAGCATTTCTACGCTGGTTCGCCCTTGGAGCCATGCTGCCGTCGGCCGGAATGTTTCCGGGCCTTCGGTCTGGCAGGCGCATCTGTTCCACCGCGGATTTGGCACGTTCACCGGACCGAAGAGGGTCTTGACGGGCGTGTTTCCAGAGCCTTTGGTCGTGTACCGTCGGCCGCAATGGAGACACGCCCGACGTTGCTCCAGATTCTCGCTGACCTGCTGCGCGACCATAAACTCCTGCACGCCTTCGAGCAACGCTTTGCTCTCCGCCAGACTCATGCCGAGGGTCTCCATTGCCAATTCTTGCCGCTCTATTCCCGACAGCTGTCTGCGTTCTTCGCTGCCGTCGGCGCTCACGCATATTACCTCTATCCGGATATTCATGGCCAGAACCCCCGCCGCCGCTGCGTGAATATTCTCAAACGCTCGTTGGCTTCCTGCAGGCTGAATCGCTCAGTATCCAAGGGGCCACTCTCTTTAAGCCTCTGATCGATGCTGCGGAGACCGTCGTCCATCGCGGTGCGCAGCAAGTCCCAGGTCTGTGGCGGCTGATCCGGGCAAGCCTCAGCCAACATCAGAATGCCAGTCTCCACCATGGCCGGGGCTAACATCGCGCTGCCCTCACTTTGCCGTTTCAGCATGAGCCGGTAGCCAGTTGGACCGCCGCAAAACTCCGGTGGCGTAGCGCCACGCCCACCCAGACAAGCTGGCTCTTCGTCTTCCTTCGTTCCCTCGTGAATGTCAAGAACTTGAATATCCCACTCCCACATATGCAGGGTGTCGCAGATGTAGAGGAACTTTTCTTGCCGGTGCAGTCTGAACTCAGATAAGGCCTTGGAGCGCGTCTTCCGTCGAAAACTTTTGAACTCCTGGGCATGGACACGGAAGATGTAGCCCAAATTGCCGCCCCAACCCAGGATGGCGCAAAACATGTCGTTGAACCCTGGAAGGCTCATTTGATCGGAGACCGTGACCTGGCGGATCACCATGGGGCTCACATGACGGAAAACCGCTCGTAGAATCAGGCGTTTGAAAGGCAATTGTTCGATCATCGATCCAGATTACGCCGGCCTCAACCCAAAACGACCCCCGACTTTTTGCCGCACTCACCACCATAGGTAGGCCTCCGAGATGCGCGGCGTTGAACCGGCGACCTGCCATTGCGTGACCTCATCGACCGCGTTGATGTGATAAACGCCCTTCTCTCCACCGTTCGGCGGATCGCCCTGATGCACTGTATCCAGACGCAGAAAGCCGGGCTGACCTTGTGGCTGAGGCTTGCGCCGCTCGCCGATGGAGACCGCCGCGGGCCGCGTCTTGCTGTAGTTGAGAAACCGTTCGCGATAGCGCGCATGCTTGCGTAAGTTGTAGAGATGAGCGACGGAGATCGCAGCGAGGCGCGCATGCTCCTGATTGCCGTAGACCTGAACTTCCCGTTCCAGGATGCGCCGCGTTGCCGGTCCGCTCAGCGTTTCGTGCGCTTCGTCAACGCGGGCCAGTAACTCGATGTCGGCCCGCGTGTAGACTTGCGCGAAACGCCGCCGTCGATAGACCGTCACCTGGACCTGTCCGACGACTGTGTAGAGAGCGATCAGTCGTGTGACCTGCGCCCGGCTCAGCCCGGTCATCTTCTCGATGTAGCGCCGTACCAGGCCCCGCGCCGCCTTGCCCAGCTGGGCGTACTGCCGTCCGACCAACACCTGCTTCACCCAGCCATAGAGCTGCTGGCGGTCTTGGGCCTCAAACCGGAGTTCCTCGCTGGCCGTGACAAACCGGCCAATCGCCTCCAAATTCAACTTCTCTGCGTCGTCCATGCGGATGTTCACTACCCAGCATGACCGACCCTTCAGGCTCATCTTGTATTGGAATCAAAGTCCCCCTTCAGGCTCATCTTGTATTGGAAGAGAGTCAGTCTTGCGGTTCTGAGAGCGGGGTGATAGGCTGTCGCGATAGGGTTCCTGCCGGTACCTGCCGTGTTAAGGCCTGCGAGCAGGAGGCCTAATATTTGAGAGGAGTTCGCCATGGAGCTATCCCCCTGATAAGGTTAGGGATAGCTGAAGATTTGGTGGCAGTGAGGGACTCACATCGTCTTGTAAGTGATTAAATCATAAATGGATGCACTTTGTGCCAAGTAAACTACCCCCAGATATATCCCAGCAAAGCAGGGCTCAACGCCTTTTGCTCAGATGGAGCCATAATTCACCACCGAAGCACCGATGGGTTCCGGTGGCGTTTTCCGGCGATTGTGGGACGGAAGGCTGGGCACAGCGCTTGGCGAGAAGGCTTGCCGAATCGGGCTACACATCGACGCTCCAAAGTGCCGCAAATTGTTGAACTCGAATCATCAAGCAACCGCAGTTTCAACAACATGCAGGTCAGCGGATGACACCTTAGACCATGCAATGCAGCCTAAAGCAGACAAACGGAGCGCAGATGGAGCGCGTTTTCGCGGTTCCTGTACTGTAGGTTTCCCGCCTAATTCAGCAAAATTGGTAGCTGACTCGGCACCCTGACTCAGACCAACTCGCATTTGCCATCAGCTGTTTTTCCTTCAAGATGTCCTCCTTTCTTCCGAATGTACTCAGAACCGTCAAGAAAGGAACGCGAAGACGGATGCCCGAGCTTGTTGTGGTGTGCGAAGAAGAATTGCCGAGAGAGGATTTGAACCTCCGACCTCCTGGTCCCGAACTAACAACCGATTTGCTAAGCTATTGATTCGTTTAGGCTGGTAGTGCGTCTAGGTTGATCTAAATGCGGGGTTTTCGGCAGTGAATGGACCCAAGTTGGACCCAAGTTGTCTAACGTCACAAATGAGAGAGTTCTGCTGTCTTCGATAGCCGCTGTCAGCCGAACAATTCCGGCGACATGCAGCTTGGGAAAATGGCCGTCAATTGAAAACAAAGAACATGGCGTTCACCCGATCTCGTTCTGGCGATAGAGATTACGAAGGTTTTTGAAAGGGTCGTTCTACAGAAATCGAATAGAGCAGAAATGGAGCAGACGGGTTTTAGGCAGGCCGGATGCTCGCCTGGCGCTGGCCCCCTGCCCGCCAGGCGCGTACCGACGATCTTATGTCACGCGTTCACTCGGGAGAAGACTGGACGGCCGGGGAAGTGACGAAGCGGGTTCAATAATCGATCTAAACCTATCTTGGATGTCTATCTAATCACGCTCGCGCGAGGTCGATGAGCCGTCATCCGTTAAAGCCGGCGTTGTAAATCTGCTTCGAAGACACGGGACATATCCACGCGGAGAAATGCCCAAGCCCCGCTCGGTACTTTTAATTGTCGCCCGTCATATGGATATTGAATAACTTTTGGTCGTTCAGTGAAGGCGTTTGTGGGCCGCTTTTTCGATGATGAAGATGGCAACCAGTGAGCCGATGGTGGCGCGAGCTGCGATCGGGCTGTTGCGGGATGCGGGTGAACGATGCGATGAGGCAGTTTCGCGTGCTGGGCGCACACTGCTCGGCAGGCGAGCGAGGAGCAAGCCGGCAGAGCGGATTGGCGGTAGCGGTCATGAGGAATCGAAGCCTGCGAGATAGAGTTGTGCGGGCGTGAAGCGCTCGATAACGCGCATGGCTTTTCCGCAGCGGGGGCAGTGCCATGGTGCGCAATCAGGCAGGGGCGGAGGAAGCAGCAGTTCGCGGCCCTGGGCGGCGAGCAGTGTGCGTGCCAGGGGCAGCAGTTGTTTGCGGAAGCGGTTGGAGAACAGGCCGTAGCGGCGGATGCGCACGAAGCCTTTTGGCAGCACGTGGAGGAAGGAGCGGCACAGGATGTTCACGGCGTCGAGAGTCATGACGCGCTGCTTTCCGCCGTGGGCGTAGTCGCGCCAGCGGAAGCTGACGCGCTCACCGTCGAAGGCGGTGAGAAGTTGGTTGGAGATGGCCATGCGGTGGGTGTAACGACCGAGGTAGCGCAGGACATGTTCCGGTCCGCCGAAGGGCGGCTGGGCATGGACGTACCAGTTTTTATTGCTCAGCTTCTCCATTAGTTGCTCGAACCACGCAGGATCACGGAACTGAGCGGCAGGCCCCCTCAGGTTGAGCAGGCCCTTGTGGTAGTGCTGGCGGAATCCTGCGAGGAACTTCTGGTGGAAGACGGTGCGCAGGACGGGAACCGGTAGCAGGAACAACGGATGGCTGGTGTGGCTCCAGCGTTGATGATCGGCCGACAGTCCACCGGCGCGAACGACTGCATGGATATGCGCTGCACCATATGAGGAGAGTTTGTTTTGAAAGGGCACGGCTTTAGCCGTTCCCTTTCAAAACTGCTGCTATTGATCATTCCAAATCCGAGTCTGATTGCCCTGAAGCGCGGCATGATTACCCCAGAGATGGAATCATCTGGTATGTACTCTCCTTGCTAACCGCGAGGCTTGCGCTGGACAAGCGAATCAATGGCAGTTCAGAGCTACTGGAGCTATTGCCGCTGCGGCAGGAACTTCCAGATCTCGGGGTCTTCCTGGCCGAGAACCCAGGAACAGAAGCCGTCGATCTCATTTTGTTCAGCGAGCCGGTAGCGATCCTGGAAGGTGTGCAGATCGGTGAAGTAGATCCACTCGCGCAACTGATCGCGATAGAAGTAGAGGTAGGCGCTGTGGTCTTCAGCATCCCACTGGACCTTGGCGCCGAACTCTTTGGCCAGCAGCAAGGCGTTTTCCGTGCCGATGTATTCGGCCTGCGGGTTAGGACGATCTTTGCCGGTGGCCTTATCGGCGACAGGAGCTCCGGTAAACCAGTGATACCCGTAGACGGGGATTCCCAATGAGAGCTTCTCCCTGGGTACAAATTTGAGAGCGTAATCGAGGTTGTCCACGGTCCATTGCCATCCTGCGACCGGGCCGGGAGTGGTCCAGCGCGTGTGCTGGTCGTAGGTCATCAGGCAAACCAAATCGACATACTTGCCGATGGCGACAAGATCGTAGGCGCCGCGCCAGTCGGTGAACATCCACTTGTTGAATCCGCCGCTGCCGGGGTAGCCGGGCGCATTGGGCACCGTAGCAATGCTCAGTTGCAAGCCCTCTTTGTGCAGCGCCGCTGCCGAGGTCTTTACCAGCGCGCTGAGGAGATCGCGGTCTGTCCATGCGATGTCTTCAAAGTCGAACTGGAATCCTGTGTAGCCGTGCGCTTTGCACTCGCGGATCATCGCCTCGTTCATGCGGTCCAGAGCGACGGGATCGCTGGCCAGCGAGTGAAAGGCTTTCTTGTTGAAGAGCGCAATAATCGGCATCAACGGCAGTTTCTCGCTGTGCGCGCGATCGAGCACGAGGTTGTTGGGTGCGCCGGTGACGAGGCCGTTTTCGTCGACCTCGTACCAGGTGGGTACCAGCAGGTCGATCTGTTTAGAATGCGCCAGGAACGATTCAACCGAATCGGGGCTGTTCGACAAGTAGAAGAGCGCCCGCGAGCGCGCCCACAAGGGGCATGAGATCGTCAGCGCAAGAGAAAGTACACATAGAATTCGCTTCATGACATCCTCCGAAAAGGTAGATTGGTGCGGAACGCCGGTGATTTCGTGAGCGGCTCACTGGGCAACGAGACGAAGAGTCACGATCCGATGCGGCCGAACGTCGATCGTGAACGAGTGCGGACCGTCCGGGATGATTGGCTCCTGATCGCGCTCGACCGCGTCCGTGCGGAAAAGTTGCGCAATAGAGAATAGAGGCACATCGATTCTGACGGTGCGCGGCTGGCCTCCCAGATCGATCAACCGGAGGATGGTGCCATTGCCATCCTCTGCCGGCTTCCAGGTATCGAACAGAAGGTCGGGATCTTCCACGGAGAGAAAGCTTCCCTGATCGCCGTTCAAGCGGCCGGGCTCGTCGAGCGCCTTGTCCTGAGACTGAATCCGATCCTGCTCAAGCGGCGTCACTTCCTCCCACGCCATACGGCTCAAGCTGGAAGCATCTGTCCGCGCTGCGCTTGTGATCACGTAACGGAAACGAAAATGTCCGCCCTGCGCGGCGCGATAATTTGTGTGCCAGTAGTTGTTCATCACGTAGGAGAAGATGGTTCCGGGCCGCTGTCCAAAGCTGGTCGGCCAGTCGCCGCGATTGATGTCGCCGAGCGTCACGAGCGAGGCATCCAGCGGCATTACGGTTGCGGAGACACCGTCCTGCTGAACCGAAACCCAGTGCTGAACGGAAAACCACTCGTGACCGGCGCCAGGATACATGTCCTTTGCCGGGTCAACGACTCCGTTCTGGATTTCGTATTGAAATTCAGGGTGCATCATCGCAAACGGGAAAGCAAAGTAGACAGCTTCCTTCTTCAGTTCGGGCTTCTTCTCGACATCTTCGATCAGATCAATTTTCTTTTCATGGTTGAAGACGCGAATCTCGGTGTGAATCTGCGGCGTGTTGCCGGCGGAGGACACGAGTTCCGCGCGCCAGCCCCAGGGGGCCTGTTCCACCGAGATCAGCCGTCCGTCCTGCGCCGGATTGAGATGAAGCTCGGGCTTCGGAGACACGGCGCGATACTGCAGGACGCTATTCGGTTCCGCATCGCCGCCGCTGACGTAGACATACTGGCCAAAGCGCAGGGAATTGAGCGTATCCACTAACTCCTTGTTCAATTGCTTGTCGTAGATGCTGCGGATGCTGCCCGACGATGGGTCAAGTTCGACTCGATAGAACGGACTCTCGATAGTCGTCGACGTTGCCGTTTGCGCGGCAGGTTGCGGTGGGTGAGCATCCCTCAATTCGTAAACTTTGTATCCCACCGCCGGAACCTGGCTTGCCTGGAACTCCACCCGGCGGAAGTTCGGGCCTTCATGCAACACCACGGAGGGAACAGTTTGCTTCGTAGCGCGGTCGGCGATTTCCATGCCTTTATCCAGGTCAATGGTGACCATGCCGTCGCGTTGCCAGCTCAGCGGATTGAAGACAATGAGGCTGCCCACGCCGGCGGAGATGGAATCGGCGAGCGAGGCCATGCTCCTGCGGAGAATGTCGCTGCGCAGTTCGGCGGCCGCGGCGGCGCGCGAATTCTTCACGCGCAACTGCTGTCTGGCTTCATCGCTATCCGGATCGGAGACGCTATTCCACGAGGTAAACGTGTGTTCGTCCATCTGTACCATGTTGGCCCACATGGAATCGAGCGCCTCGCGATCGACCGCGAGTCGCGGGCTTACAAGCGTGCTGATGGTGGCGAGTTTTTCTGCTGACGGAGCCCGGCTTTCGTTCTCGCGTTCCATGGCGGCATAGAGCGCGTCCGAGCCGATTCCGTCTTCCCAGTACGGCCCACCATCGCCGCGCACCGTGGGAATGGCGTCGCCAAATTGTGCCGCGATGTTGGCCAGCGCATCGTGAAAGCCTGAATACTCGATGTGGGGATAGGCATAGAGCGCATTCCACTTATCGGCGAGCTCCGCCTGCTGCGGATACAAGTCGGTGTTCTCCACCTGCGTGCCAAAAAGGATGGCTGCGCTGGCGCGATAAGTGGGGTGCTCGTACATCTGAAGGAAAACCGGCAGAACCTCTTCGCCGGTCTCTGTTACCGGGGGCAGGCCAAACAGGAACTGCATCTGCATGTAATGCCGCGAATACCACATCAGCACCTTGCCGCCATCCGGCCCTTCCCACCAGAACGGGCTGTTCTCGTTCAGATGCCCTTGCAGCAGCACGGGCGCGCGATCGTTGTTGCTGGCGGCGGCGAAGTACGGGATTCCGGCGGCGGCCAGGATCGACGCATACGACCAGGAGTAAGACGGCACGTCGGTGATGTTGGCGTAGTTGAACGGCGTGCCGTGGGTGCGACTGAAATCGGCGCTGGGATAGAGCGATCGGATGAGCGTCTCCGCGGTTGGGAATCCCGTGAGCAGGTTGCTGGACTGCGCGGGGATGAAGATCTTTTGCTCCCGGATGGCGCTGACGATGCGCTCCTTCTCGGCAGGCGTGCGTGTCTTCAAGAACTGATCCAGGTTCCATTCGCCGTCGGTGCTAAGCGGAAGCCGGGATGCTTTTCGGCCAGATCCATCGCCTCATCGAGAATCCGGCTCTGGATTGCCGCCACCTTCGCCTGGTAATCCGTGTAGCCGACATCGAGATGGACATGCGGCACAAGAAACAGTGTCCACTGCTTCTGGGGTTGCAGCGTCTCCTGCACGTGCGTTGCGTGTCCGTTCACATCCACGCGCACCTCGGCGCGTGAGTCGGCGCCAAACTCGGGAACGTCGAAGCTGACGCGTTCCTCTCCAAAGTCCTGATCGCCGCGCAACGCATGCGAGTAAGTGTGTCCGGCGAGGGAAAGCTGCACGCGCCCGGAATGCGGACGCTGGCTGTAACGCACGAAGACGTCGACTCGTTCGTCGAGCGCGGAATCGTGTTTCGAAAAGAAGATCGTCGGCTCGATGGCCGCATTTGCCGCAGGTGGCAAGCGCGCGATCCGATCCAGCTCGACGGCGTCGTAGTTGAATCCCGCGTCGGGAACGCCCGTGCCGCCGGTTGCAACTGCCTGGAGCGAGATGCTGTTCTGACCGGTCTTCAGCCATGAGCCGGGAAACTCGACGTCGACCTCAGCGCGCGAATAGGCAGGATAGAAAGCGGCCACCATGTCGCCCATCGCGTAGTCCAGCCGGGGATGCAGATAGAAGAGGCCGGTTCGTCCGTCGATTGCCACGCGCAGCGCTGGCACGCTCGAGCGGTCGATAAGGATAGAAACTCTCAGCCGGTAGGCATGCTCCGGCCGGCCCACGATGGGAAAGGCGATGCTTCGCGGCGCGGCGGCAGGTTCCGCTGCCTTTCCAGGCCATGCCACGGGCGTATACGCAAACCAGCTTGTTTCGATTCGATCGCGGCCCACTACGAAGTTGACTGCCTGGTGCGGGTCTCCATCGGCGAATTCACCCGAGGAACCGTCGAAGACTCCTACGCGCCAGACTGTTTCTTCCGCGGACTGGGCATAACACGAAAAGGACAACAACCAGGCAACGGCAATAGCAACGATCTTCGCTTTCATCGTAACTCCATTTGGACGGCAGCTCTGCCGTTCCTGCAATGCGATTCCTCCAAGGGTGGTTCGTTCTCACTTGCCACCGGAGGCAATGGATCGATCGCGCGTGACGACGATGCGCAACCTGCGATCAAAATTTAACTTGCGGGGCTCCCGACGTGCAACTCTCACTGCACAAGCTTCACGATTTCCAGCAGCAGATCCAGATGGATCGGCGGCTGAATCGATCCTGTCCTAAATGCCCTTTCGGCGCCGTGGAGTCTCCTGCAGGATCGAAAAGCAACTATACCCGTTCTTCCGCGCGAATGAAAACGAAACGGTCCGAATGTGTGTCGTGCCTCGGGCAGATCGTTGCGCTCGCGGACGCTACTGTAAGATAAACGTCTTTAGCCATGCCAATGCTGTGCGGATCTCCGGAGCAGCCAGCAGGCAGGTAGCTTTTGAAAGCCGTGCCGCAACAGGCCAAACAATCATGCGTTCGCGCGCGGCTGCCGGAGGGGACAGCAGAAGAAGGAGAGCCGAATGATGACGATCACACGACGGGAGTTTTTGAGCAGCTCATTGCTGACCCTTGGCTGCGCGTATGCGGCTGGGAATTCCTTTGCGCCACCGGCGCCGTTTGGCGCCCTGCCCTCGACGCAGCAACTGCGCTGGCAGCGCATGGAAACCAACGCATTCCTGCACTTCACGGTGAACACATTTACCGACAAGGAGTGGGGCGATGGCGACGAAGATCCGAAGATTTTCAATCCTGTCGGCTTCGACGCGGACGAGATTGTGCTGGCGCTCAAAGCCGGCGGAATGAAGGGCGCGATCCTCACCTGCAAGCACCACGACGGCTTTTGCCTTTGGCCCACGTACACGACAGATCACTCGATCCGCTCGAGCCTATGGAAGAACGGCAAGGGCGATGTGGTGCGCGAGATCTCGGAGGCCGCGGCGCGGCATGGACTCAAGTTCGGGGTGTATCTATCTCCGTGGGACCGCAATCGCGGAGACTACGGAACACCGGCCTACATTGCCACTTACCGGCAGCAACTGACAGAAGTGCTGACCGGGTACGGCTCCATCTTCGAGGTCTGGTTCGACGGCGCCAACGGCGGCAAGGGATACTATGGCGGCGCTCGCGAAACGCGCGCCATCGATAAGCACACTTACTACGACTGGCCCACGACCTGGGCGCTGGTGCGCAAGCTGCAGCCCGGCGCCGCGATTTTCAGCGATGCGGGGCCGGATATTCGTTGGGTGGGCAACGAAAACGGCATTGCCGGCGAGACCTGCTGGGAGACCTGCAATCCAGTTGCCGCCGACGGTACGCCGGGTGTGCCCGGCGACTCGCAAACCGGCGTACTGAATGCCGGCACGCGCTTTGGTTCGCGCTGGCTTCCGGCCGAGTGCGACGTTTCGATCCGTCCCGGATGGTTCTGGCACGAGCGCGAAGACAAGCGGGTAAAGACACCCGATCAGTTGATCGATCTCTACTTCGAGTCGGTGGGTAGAGGGGCAAGCCTGCTGCTGAACGTTCCTCCCAATCGCCAGGGGCATGTGTCGCCGCAGGATGCAACAGCGCTTGCCGAGTTTCAACGGCGGATTGAAACCATCTTCGCCAACAACATGGCTGTGGGTGCGAAACTCAGGCCGTCCAATGTCCGCGGGCAGAGCCCTCTTTTCGGCGCAGCGAATCTCGTCGATGGAAATTTCGACACCTACTGGGCGACCGACGATCTTGTGCACACGCCGGAACTGGTGGTCGACTTCGGCCGCAGCATCCGATGCAACGTTTTCCGGTTGCGCGAGGCTAACCAGCTTGGACAGCGCATCGACGCCTGTGCCGTGGACGCCTGGCAGCAGGGCGCGTGGACCGAAATCGCTCAGGCGACGAGCATCGGTTGGTGCCGTTTGATCCGCCTGTCCGCCGCAATCGAAACCCCACGCCTCAGGCTGCGCCTCACCAACTCGCCGGTGTGCATCGCGCTGGCCGAATTTGGTGTTTTCGTCGACTCGTAATCTGCGTTCCTTGCCTAAGCCTGCGTCGAGAGCCGCGCGATCACCCGCTAGTGCGCGGCTTCCGGCTGCGTCGCCGGCAGTTGTAAATACCATAATGTGATATAGATTGATCGTTTTTTGATTGCAATGCTAATTTTTCTGGAAATTTCGATCACTTTTGAGTTAATGTGTTGCATGATTTGCTGAGGCCCGCGACATTCGTTTCCAATTCGTGCCGCGGAGAGTACGTTTTTTTCGATTTCTACTTAGGAGGAAAGTGCATGCGTTTGACTAGCATCGGAAGATTTCTACGCATTGTCCGTCCAGTGATAGTTTTGCTCGCGGCGTGGGCGATCGGTCACAGCGCCTTTGCCCAGAACGCCCAGGGCACCATTGTTGGCCACGTTGTTGACCCATCGGGTGCGGCCGTAACGGGCGCAAAGGTCGCGATCACAGACAAAGACACAAACATCACAACCACGCTGATCACCAACGAGACCGGCGACTATACGGCTGCCGCTCTGAACCCAGGGAACTACTCGGTCTCGGTGGATGCGCCGGGATTCACGAGCACGGTTTCCGGCAATCTGCTTCTGGAAGTGCAGCAGACATTGCGCCAGAACTTCAAGCTGGCGGTTGGCTCCGCATCGACCACCGTGGAAGTGAATGCGTCCACGCAGATGCTGCACACCGACGACACCACGCAAGGCCAGGTGGTTCACGCGGACATGATCCAGGCGCTGCCGCTCAACGGCGGCGACTTTACCAACCTGATGCTGACCAACGCCGGCACTAACATCGTGGTGGGCGGCTCCGGTGCGGACTGGAGCTACCACGGCATCAATTGGGAGTACACCGAAGTCAGCTCGGTCGGCGCCCAGGCGCAGTCCACCAGCTACAGTGTTGACGGCGTCTTCGATTACGATTTCAATTTCAGCGTGCCGACCAATATCCCGAACGACCTGGCGATTCAGGAGTTCAAGATGATGAGCGGCACCTACTCCGCGCAGTATGGCGTAGGCGTCACCGATGTCAACGTAGACATCAAGTCGGGCACGAGCAAGCTGCACGGCGCGGTGTATGAGCGCACAGAAGGGCAATGGCTCCAGGTCGACAGTTCCTATCAGGCAGCGATCAATAAAGCCACTGGAAGCACAACGCCTCTCAACCCGCCGTTCCATCAGAATCAGTTTGGTGGAACTCTTGGCGGCCCGCTGTACATTCCCCACGCCTACGACGGCCGCAAGCAGACCTTCTGGTTCATCAGCTACGACATTGCCGGATTCGGACAGACCAACCAGGTCAGCACGGATTTCGTGCCCACCGCGGCCGAGCTCGGTGGTGATTTCAGCGCCTATCCGTTTCCGATCTACGACCCCGCAACGACAGTTGCGAACCCGAGCTACAACTCAAGTCTTCCGGTCGGTCCGACGAACTCGCCGATTATCCGCACCCAGTTCCCCGGCAACAAGATTCCTACGAAACGAATCGATCCTGCCGCGGCCAAGCTTGCGGCTTACTTCGATTCGGCGAACATCACAACCTGCGACGAAGCGCAGCATCTTGTGACGGGTTGTTACAATTACGCGGCCAACACCCAAAGCACGAAAAAACAGGGAATCGGCACCGCGCGCATCGATCAGTACTTCGGCGCCAAGGATCGCGCTTACTTCACCGTCAACCTGGCAAACATGTCGCAGACGAACACCAGCATCCGCTTCGGCCAGAGCGGCTCGGTGTATATCCGCCCCAAGCTGTTTGGCGCCACGTGGGCGCACACCGTGAATGCCAACATTCTGAACCAGGCGACGCTTGGCTACTCACGCGACAAGTTCGTGAACGGGCAAAGTACGGCCTACGGTCCGGATCTCTCCGCGAATTTAGGACTGGCGAATACAAACCCCAATCCCGTAACCTACGACGTACCGCAGCTTGGACTCTTCAACTACCAGGGTTTTGGCGGCGGTTCGCCCTTGACCTATGGCGACAACATCTATCAGGGCGTGGACAACGTTACCTGGGTGATCAAGCGCCATACGCTGAACTTCGGCATCGATTTCCGCCGCGAACAGATGGTGGAGTTCGACAACTTCGGTGGAACCGGATCGCTCAACTTCAACGGCGAGTTCACCTCTTTGGTGCCCAGCTTTGCCGGACAGGGCACGTCGTCGAACGGAACTTACAGCTCGACCGTTCCCTACGAGGGCAACGCACTGGCCGATATGCTGCTCGGCCAGACATCCAGCGCCGGAGGCCCTCCCCCGATCGCCTCGGACGACTATATGCTCTGGGGAAGCAACTGGAACTTATACTTACAGGACGATTACCGTGCCACCGATCACTTGACGCTCAATTTGGGCTTGCGCTGGGAGCGCCCGGCAAACTTCCACACCCGCAACGGAGACGGCTATACCCTCAATTTGAACAACGGCGGACAGTTTGTGTGGGGGAACTGCTCCTTTGTGAAGCCGATTCTCGCGGCCGGCGGCAATCCTAACTTCCTGCAATGCGGGGCGCCAAACACGCTTGTCCCCATCGACACGAAGGACTTCGCGCCGCGTATCGGCTTTTCGTATAACCCGCCCATGGCTCCAAAGCTTGTGATTCGTGGCGGCTTCGGCATCTTCTACGGCCTCTATAGCCGCTATTACGACGGCTCGCAGTACGATCTGGACTCGCTGTATAACGAAACCGCGCCGTCTATCCCATCTCCCACCGGCCAGGAAACGCAATCGACCGCAGTGGTCCAGAACCTCTGGTCGGCTCCGGTGAACGCGAACAGTCTGTTCGTGACTCCTGGCTGGGAGTTCCCGTTCAACCAGGTAAACTGGCCGACCAACCACACCCCCTACGACGAACAGTGGACCCTGGATACGCAGTACGCACTGAACTCCACCCTGATGCTCGACATCGGCTACTCGGGCGTGCATGGGCTGCGCCAGCCGAGTCAGGACATTCTGGGTTCGGCGTTGCCGCCAACCGTGGCCGGCGACCCCTGCAACTCCCTCGTTGACGCATCGCAGGCAACGGGCACCAACGCCGCCTGTTTGACCGATCCGAACTTCCAACCTATGGATAAGCGCGAGCCCTATCCGAATATGCCGCCCTACCTGTACGGCAACATCAACGGCTTCGAATCGAAGTACAACGGTCTGCTGGTGCAGTTGATTCAGCAGGTTTGGCACGGGCTCACGTACCACGTCAATTACACTTGGTCGAAGACGATGGACGTGACGACGGGCATCAACCTCATCAACGGCGAACCTGCCCAGATTCAGGATCCGCAGCATCCCTACCAGATGTACGGCCTGGCCGGATCGGACCAGACGCACCATCTGACTGCGACCTACGCATATCAGCTTCCGAATAACCTGTTCCATGTGCACGATCTGAACTGGCTAATGAGTGGCTGGACCGCGAGCGGCATCTATCAGGTGGCAAGCGGATTCCCATTCTCGATCGGAGGCAATGCGAGCTCAGACCAGATGAGCGAGTATTATGGTGGCAAGATTCTGGCCAACTCGACTTATCACAACTCGTCGGGCTTCCACAAATCGCTGTCGGAGGCGTTCGATATTTCCAAGTATTCGTCGCCCGCGCTGGGACGCTACGGCAACACCAACAAGAGTCCGGAGCGCACGCCGTATTACACAAATCTCGATGCCAGCTTCGGCAAAACGACGACTGTCTGGCGGGAGCAGACGCTGATGGTCCGGGCCGACATCTTCAACCTCGGGTCGACTTGGCACTCGAACACCGGCAAGCTATTCCCGAATACGAACTTGGGGAGTTCCACCTTCGGCACTCTCATCGACCCGAACTACGGCGCTGTCTCGTTGTGGACCCCACGAACGATCCAGCTCACGGCGCAGTACACCTTCTAACCGGTACGCGGCTGCCCGTGGAAGCAGGCAGCCGCATACCAACGAACGCGCAGAGAAGTGGATGCGCCATCACGGTATCGGCAGGCGGCGAGTCCACAGAATAGTATCTAACCGGAGGAAGATTCTGTAATTTGCGTCGAAGACATTTGGCAATCCGTGTCGCGGCCGGTGTCCATAAGGGTCTTCGGCCTTTATCATGAAAGGCGCTCTACCTTTGCCGAAACGCCCTTTGGCGTTTGCGGCTACATCCAGAGCCGCGGCCGCATCCGGAACAGTGAGAGTTTTTTTGCAAGGGGACTATGCCGCTTACGCTTGAAGTTTGTGTCGAATCGGTTGAATCAGCTGTTGCGGCGCAGAGCGGCGGCGCAGACCGCATCGAGCTTTGCTCAGCATTGAGCGAGGGCGGCTTAACTCCGAGCGTCGGCCTGATCCGGTCGGTCCGGGTGGCGACGACGCTGGATGTCTTTGCAATGATCCGGCCTCGCGGGGGCGATTTCTGTTATTCGCCTAGCGAAGTCCGGATCATGTTCGACGACATCGAAGAAGCGCGGTCGCTGGGTGCTGACGGCGTGGTGCTGGGCGCGCTGACGCCCGACGGCGACGTGGATATGGCGCTCACGGCGGAGCTAATTCGTGTGGCACGACCGATGAAAGTGACGTTTCATCGCGCCTTTGACCTGACACGCGACATCTTTCGCGCGCTCGAGGACATAATTGCGGTCGGAGCGGACAGGATTCTTACTTCCGGCGGTGAGTACGATATTGTGCACGGCACGGCCAGTATCAGCCAGCTGGTCGCCAATGCGCGCCGAAGGATCGCCATCATGGCCGGCGGAAATGTGCGGCGCAATAATGTTGCGCAATTGGTTGCTGCGACGGGAGTGGAGGAAGTGCACACTTCTCTCCGCACGCGCCTGCCGGGTCCGGTGCGGTATGCCAATCCGCGGGTGAGGCTCGGCACCCACATGGAAGAGCATATGCGCTATGTTGTGCGCGAAGGCGACGTGCGTACCCTGCGCAAGAAGCTGGATGCGATTGCGGCGGCTCCCGCGCGCTGTGCTGTAGAGTAAAACTGGAGCGGATGGGCTCAACGCATGTCCTCGAAGACAGACAAGCGCGCCAACGAGATCTTGCGGCTGCTGCTGCGCGGCGGTAAGACTTCGGTCAACGACCTGACCGATGCGCTTTCAGCGTCGCCGGCGAGCATACGCCGCGATCTCGCCCGCCTTGAGGAGCGGGGGCTCGTGCACAGAGTGCACGGCGGCGCCTTGCTCTCCAGCGGGTCAATCTACGAGCCGTTCCGCTTCGATGCTTCCTTCCATATCCGAGAAGATCGCTTTGCAGTGGAAAAGGAGCGCATTGCCCATGCGGCTGCGGAGTTGGTGCAGGAGCGCGATACGGTTGGTCTCTCCGCCGGCACCACCACCACGCTGCTGGCGAAACAGCTTCAGCATCGACGTAACATTCATGTGGTCACCAATGCCGTGAACATTGGCATGGAGCTGAGTTCCGCCGCCAACGTTCATACCACTCTCACCGGCGGCGCTATGCGGTGGGCAGGAGCATTTTCCCTGGTTGGTCCGGCCGCAATCGAGACCCTGAACATGTTTGTGATGGATCGTCTTTTCCTGGGCGTTACAGGCATGCATCCGGAGCGCGGAGCAACCATGATCGAACCGGAAGAGGCCGCGGTTCTGCGCGTCATGGTGAAGCAGGCGCGCGAAGTGATTGTTGTGGCGGACTCCAGCAAGATGGGCATGGTGAGTCCTGCCGTGATCTGCACGCCGCGCGAGATCGATCTGCTGATTACCGACGCCGGTATCGATCCCGACACGGCAGCAGCGTTTACATCTGCCGGCATTCGCGTTACTACGGTTTGATAACATCGGCGCGGGCGCCCGACAGGTTTTGCGCGTTTGCGCCTGCCTGGATCTGCCTCTTTCACCAAAGAGAAGAAGGGGATCTATGTCCACAACCCGGAGGGATTTCTTATCGGCGGGCGCGCTCATCGCTGCGGGCGCGACTGGCGCCGCAGTAGCTTTACGCTTCAGCCAATGCCACGAGGCAAGCTGAATCTGCAGATGCGCCATGCGATTTTCTCAAGGAGCTTCATCGATGCGTACGATCGGTTGCATTGCCCAAATTGCGCTGTTGGCCGGCTCTTCGATCCTGGGCCTGACGGGTGCTTATGGAGCCACGGTTCCAGCGCAGCACAAAGACGTTTCCGGAGCCGCTATTGCCGATGCATCGGTTCCGAAACCGCCAGTTCAGCCCTGCATGGTCGCGCTGTTTGCAAATGTGCTTTTTGAGCCGCACGGCGATCCGGCCGCCATGAATGCGGAGCCGAATCAATGGACTTTTCAGCCACCTGCAAATTGCCCCGGCCCATGGTCGAAGGTCGTGCTGGAGGCGGATTTCGCAGTCACGGCAGGGCGGCAGTTCGATCGCACGGCAAGCATCTGGCTGGATGGGGTCAACCTCTACTTCGGCACCACGATGGAGCCTTCTGCGCACAACGCCCCGCAGTGGCATATCGAGCGCGACCTGACGCAATACTCCAGTTTGTTTCGAAAGGCAGGCGAAGGTCAGGTCATCCTGAATAACTGGGTCAATCAGGTTTACACGGGAGTGATCAGCGGCAGCGCCCGGCTGCTCTTCTATCCGGCAATCGAAGGCGCGCAACTGACTGCGCCGGCCGACGGAGTCTATGGTCTCGATCGCGATCCGCGCGGCATTCCGGTGCCGGTCGAGAGCGCGAGCGATACGCTTTCCCGAGCTTTGTCGCTGCCGCGCAATGTGGAGCGCGCCTATCTGGATGTGATTGCACAGAGCCAGGCCACGGACGAGCAATGGTACATGTGCATCGATGATGCCGATCTTGATCCGACGCGCGAGTATTCTCTGGGGCCACCAGCCAGCGGCGATCCGCTGGAGCAGTGCGGCAGCGGCAACTTCAGAGAAGCGGAGGTGAGCATCGATGGTCAGCCCGCGGGCAGAGCGCCGGTCTATCCCTGGACCTACACCGGGGGCGTCGATCCGTATCTTTGGCGTCCTACGCCGGATGTGCAGACGCTCAACTTTGTGCCTTACCAAATGGACCTGACGCCGTTTGCGGCTTTGCTGGACGACGGGCTCTCACACACGATCGCGGTGCACGTTCTGGGAGCGCATCATTACTTCAGCCTGGCGGCCAATCTGCTGGTCTATCGGGATCACGGCCGGGAAGTGCTGACGGGGCGATTGACCGAGAACACACTGGCCGGCAGCCGCGAACAGCTCGAGCCACATGTCGTGCGGCAGTGGAAGGCACGATCCAACGGCGCAGGAAACGGCCAGATCAATACGATTCAGCATGAGGCATTTGTTATCGCCGGCGAGCTGAGCACGTCGCATGGCCTGGTCGCGACCCGTGTGGAGCATCGATCCGCATACTTGAACCAGCAGAGTTTCCTGCATCCCGATGCGCTGACTTACCACCAGATCATCCACATGGACTTTAAGGTGACGGATACGATCTCGACTTCCGTCGCAGACAAGCGGTCGAAGCATGTACGGCAGTTGCACTATCCATTGGCGCTGGATGCGATGAAGCAGATGAAGGCAGACGGCACCTTCACCGCAGTGATCGGCATGCAGCAGGCCTATGAGAAGCAGCTCGACGACTCTGGCGATGGCCGCACCCTGTTCCGGTCGAAGCTGGACGATGCGATCGACAGCCAGGATACTGCCGATTTTAATGCCGCCGGGACTGCGGTTTTCAATTCTCGCGGCCAGCATGGGCATCAGGTTTACCGTTTCAGCGATTCTCTTGGCAGTTGCTACACGCGGTCTGTCGAGACGAATAATGGAACGGTCTCGTCTGCCGAATCCGGCGCCGGCTGCAAGAACGCCGTTAATTCGCTTCGCTGGCGCTCATGGCCGAACGCCATGTGATCGGAGACGCGAACTTCCGAGTGGTTCCTTATAGACGAGCCGTGCGCGAGCCTCGCGAAACACCCGCCAATCCGCCTGTGATTTGTTCAAGCGGCCCTCAGGGTGCAGTGTCTTAAATCGTACCGATCGAGGATGACCTCCTTAGGATGCAAAGCCCTCACGCGCGAAGGGCCCGCACGCGAGGCCAAAATGCGCTTGGCAATGGAAACGCCAGGTGTCGTTAGCAAGTGAAAATGTCCGCTTTGGGTAGCAAGTGAAGTGGGAGCAGCCGACAAGGCTGTGAATCTT
>PKXI01000437.1 GCA_003133425.1 Acidobacteriaceae bacterium | reverse complement strand
CATGAAATCAGTTATTTGCGACCAACCAGCCACAACCCTATTTCTGGACCCTGCGGCGTTTCTCAGGACTTATCCGATTCGCAACCAGGAAGCACGCATTAGCGACTTGGGGACTCTTGTCGGCCCCACGAAACGGCATCGATCAATTACTGGTTAGTCACATCCGACCTCCTCTTGCGGTGTTTCTAAATGTGTGGAGGCTCTACTCACCTACCCGCCGAACGCGTAACACATTCAGTGCTGTACTACAAAGGCCCTTTGGGCCAACCAACTGAAACTTCATTTGTTCTTGATGAGCGCTCGAACGTAGGAAGTGATCGCCGAAATGTCGAGTGCGCCCCAATCGCCGACTGCTTTCGCGAAGGTATCTATCGTCGCCGAAGCCGCAGGTAAAGCAGCGCCCGATTGAGTAGCGGCGTTCTGGACAAGGCGCAGGTCCTTGTTCATTAGGTGAAGTGGAAACTGGGGGGAGTAATCCTCAGATTTGATCTTCGAAAACTTCCCTGAGAATGCTGGCGCAATGACGGCTGTCTTTGGAAGAACATCTAGCAGAACATTCCGATTCAGATTCAAGTGCTCGCCGAACGACACGGCCTCGGCAATCGCCTCCATATTCATGCCAAGCAAAAGATTGACCACGAGTTTCATGCGGACCCCCGCAGTGGCCGGTCCCATGAGATACCACTGCTTCGCGATCGATTCAAAGATTGGAACGCAACGATTGAAGGTTTCCTGTTCGCCTCCTCCGAACAAGGTGACGGCGCCTGCCTCAACTGCCGGCGTCGAGCCGGAAACGGGGAGATCAATGAGATTCGCCCCGTGCCTCGCCGCTTCCCGGTGGAGGATAGCTGATAGATCAGGAGAAATCGTGCTCATCTCGAGGATGACTGTCTGCGGCTGAACGTGTGCGAACACCCCGTCGTCACCCAGGTAGACTGTCCGTACAGCATTGTCATCTGCAAGAGAAGATAGCAGCACGTCAGAGCCATGAACGAGGCTGGGCAACGTCTCTTCCACCTGAAATCCATAATTCCCGAGGGCAAGAGTTGTCGTTCGGCTGCGATTCCAACCTCGGATGCTCCAGCCGTCATCATGCAACCGTCGAAGAAAGCGGCCCCCCATCAATCCGAGGCCAATGAATCCCAGTTTTGCGTTTTCCTTGCGCAGTATGCTGCTCATTTGTCTTTCTCCTTGTGTGGCCGTGGATGGGCGCGAGCTACCGGAACTCGTCTCCTGAATGATTTCGTGTCAATCGCGCAGACTTACGTAGGCAGGCTGTACCGCAGACAATGTCTCAAATGCCGTCTGCGAAAGCTCCAGCACGGCAGCGAAGATATTCTCCTCAAGGTGCTCGACAGATCCCGTTCCGGGGATCGGCACGATGACCCTTGAGCGTTTGAGGAGCCACGCAAGTGCGACCTGGAAAGAAGTTGCATAAAACTGATTCGCAACTTGCCTAAGCACATCGTGTGTCGCCCTTGCCTGGCCGATCGGGGCCCACGGAAGAAATGCGATCAGGTTCTCCTCGCAATAATCGACAATGAAGTCTGATTCCCGATCTGCAAAACTATAGCGATTCTGCACGGAGACGATCGGCGCAATCTTGCGGGCGCGCTCGATGTGCTCGCGAGTCACATTTGAGAGCCCAATGTGACGGATCTTGCCTTGCTCGCGCAATCTGGCCAGCGCTTCCACTGAAGCCTCGAATGAGACGACATTGTCGGGCGCGTGGAGTTGATAAATGTCGATGGACTCCAAACGCAGTCGCTTGAGGCTCCCATCCAGCGCTTCGGTGAGATGCCTGGGGCTTGCATTGTGTGTCCATTGATCGGGACCGGGACGTTCCCATCCACCTTTGGTTGCGATCACAAGATCCGCGGGATAGGGATATAGTGCCTCGGCGATGAGTTCCTCCGAGATGCCCGGTCCGTATGAATCAGCGGTATCAATGAGGTTTACACCAAGCTCGATTGCCTTCCGCAGAGTTGCAAGCGCTGCCTTTTTGTCCGCAGGTGGACCCCAGATTCCCGGCCCTGTGATGCGCATCGCGCCGTAGCCGATGCGATTAACAGTCAGATCGCCGCCGATTGTGAATGTACCCGCTGCTGCGGCTGAGAGTGTTATTTGTTGGCTCATACTGCTCCTTATGCGTTCGAAGAAATTGGGGCCGAGTTTCTGCAGGGATAGTCGGAAACGCGGCGCGGCCTTAAGTTGATGGACAGACCTATGCCCCCGCTTTCGGCGGGAATTGCTTGAACATCTTGTCGACATCCTTATTCAGATTTTTCGTGTCCTTTGAGGGATTGCCTGAAAGATCGCTGCTCGCGGATGCCCGCCATACCAGCTGATTCGAGCGGCCGTCGAGCATGCTCACGATCAGAGTGCCGACTTTATAGCTGTCAACAGATGTGGTCGACTCTCCCATGCGACCAAAGCGGCGGCCGCCGAAGCCGTCGTAATAGGTTTCGAACTGCTGTTGCACGGAAGTCTTCTCGACGGCGTCGAGTTGAACATCGCCCCCGGAGGACACCCGAGTCCAGCCTTTCGCGGTCAATTCCCGGTCGATGCTATCTTCCACGCGCTTATCCCAGAGGGAATTTGCAGTGGCCACCTTTGACCAGGAATATGTTTTGACTTGGGTAAAGTTCTCAGTGTGGTCGTAGTCAACGACCACAGAATTGGCAAAGCTCGGAGTTGCCAACATGAAGGCAACCAACGGTACGCTAACTATGTTTCTGAATTGCATGTCGATTCTCCTTTCGCGGTTTCGTTTCCAGGCCGAGATTCTGTTTCGTCGAAAGCTGCGCGTAGATTGTGTTAAGTGCTTCCGGCGCTTACGGCTCGGCATTCTTGATGAGTTCAGACAAGTGCGAGTTGAATGGCTTCTTGCGTGTCCTTTCTCACGCCGATTAACAATGCAAGCTGATCGCCACTCTTAATCTCATGAAATTGCGCAGCTTAGCTCTCGTAACCGATCACGAGAAGTCGGAAATTTCCGAGTTCCCGGGTTTTCGCTCTCGCTCGGGTCCGCCCGGAGCGGTCTCAACGATGCTAAGATTCTTTTCGTCGGCTTCCCTCGTCTGCATCGGAGCGCCCGAGTGTCCTTTTCCAATCCTCATTCCGCAGCGCTGCAGACCGCGCGGGCGTACGCCAGTGCAGTTTTTTCAGTCTTTGTAGCTCTGTTGATTGCGCATTGGCCCCTTTTTCATTTGGAATCCGCGCCTGTGTCGTTGTTTCTTTGCGCGGTAATCATAAGCGCGTGGTTCGGTGGCGCAGGTCCGGGATGTCTGGCGATCGGGTTATCGAGTCTCGGTTTCTATTACAGCTTCCTTCCCCCGGTGGACTCGTTCGAAGCAAAACCTGGTCAAATGGCACGATTCGTTGTATTTGTCCTGTCGGCGCTGCTTGTTGGTGCGGTGAGTGTCGCACAAAGGCGAGCTGCTGAGTTTCTTCGAAAAACCCGTGACGATCTGAAGGCAACGGTTCAAAAGCTCAAGGAAACTAACGAATCGCTCAGTAGGAGCGAGACCTATCTGGCCGGCGCACAGACCCTGAGTCATACAGGCAGTTTCGGTTGGGATATCTCCACTGGGGAACAATTCTGGTCAGAGGAGACCTATCGAATCTTCGAATACGACCGAACGGTTAGACCCACACTTCAACTGGCGCTCGAACGGGTCCATCCCGAAGACCTTCAACTCGTTCAGCAGGTCACGGCTGGCGCCTCTCAGGATGGAAGAGATGTCGATGTCGAACATCGATTATTGATGCCCGACGGCACCGTCAAGACAATCCGCGTTCTTGGCCACACCTCGCAGGAGCCAGATGGCAAGCCGGTTTTTCTCGGAGCCATCACAGACATCTCGATAGTGAAGAATGCGTTCGAGGAAATTCGAGTACTGAGAGACCAACTCTACAAGGAGAACCTGGCGCTCCGCGAAGAAATCGATATCACCCGGATGTTCGAGGAAATCGTAGGTTCGTCTCCAGCTTTGCAATCATTACTTGCAAAAGTGGCTAAGGTTGCACCCACCGACTCTACGGTGCTGGTCACCGGTGAAACGGGCACCGGGAAAGAACTCATTGCCCGCGCCATTCACAAGCGCTCCAAGCGGTCCACACGGGCGTTCGTCAGTGTCAACTGCGCCGCCATTCCCCGCGATCTGATTGCATCCGAGTTGTTTGGACATGAGAAGGGCGCCTTCACCGGCGCGACCCAGCGGCGCTTAGGCCGCTTTGAATCCGCAGATGGCGGAACGATCTTTCTGGACGAGGTGGGAGAACTGCCCCTGGAAACACAGATCTCCTTGTTGCGAGTCCTTCAGGAACGTGAATTCCAGCGCGTCGGTTCAAGTCAGTCGCTTGAGGTCGACGTTCGGATTGTCGCCGCCACAAATCGCAACCTGGAAGCTGCGATCGCCGCAGGCGGGTTCCGCGAGGATCTCTTTTATCGGTTGAACGTTTTCCCAATCGAAGTTCCTCCGCTTCGCCAGCGAAGAGAAGACATCCCTCTACTGGTGGAATACTTTGTCGATCGCTATGCCAGCAAGGCCGGGAAAAAGATAACGGGAATTGATAAGAGGAGCCTGGATCTCCTCCAATCGTACTCATGGCCGGGCAACATTCGAGAATTGCAAAACGTGATTGAGCGGTCCGTCATAGTGTGTGATACCCAGAACCTGTCCGTCGATGAGAGTTGGTTCGGGCGAGGGGCGCGCTCCAGTGCTGCGCCGGCTCAACCGCTCACGGAGCGACTCACTGCCCAGGAGAAAGAACTGATCGAGGTTGCGCTCGCCGAGAGCAAAGGAAGAATCTCTGGCCCTTCAGGAGCTGCGGCCAGACTCGGCATTCCACAGTCCACGCTCGACTCTAAAATCAAGTCCCTCAAAATCAACAAGCATCAGTTCAGAAAGAGCTAGTTGGCCACTATCTCCAACTAGAACATCCGCACAGCCTCGCCCGTTTCTGATGGCTCGCAGCCGCCCCTCAAGAGCCTTTCGGATCCTCAAGGAATCTCTCCGCGCTCCCGACAATTCGGAAATTTCCGAATTGTCGAGGACATCTGCCCAGCGTAACTGTCATGTTTGCAGTCACATGCGATTGGCGTCCGGATTGCCTCTGTCTAGTGCAGAAGGCTGCGCTAGATGACCTTGAGAATTCAGAGATCGGTAGAGCGCGAACTGGTGGTTTTCACCCTCACCGGCCGGATCCAGGGAGAGCAGGTACCCGAGCTCCTCGCGTTATTAAGGGCGGAATCGTCGGCGCACGGAATCGTGCTTGATCTGGAACAGGTAAAGCTCGTCGATCGGGATGCCGTGCTCTTCCTGGCGCTGAGCGGGGCGCTTGGCGCCGAGCTGAGAAACTGCTCTGCCTTCATCCGGAAGTGGATCGACCAGGAGAGGAACGCCCGTGAAAGCGGATCCGAAGGCTCAACTGAATTGGCAGGATAAGGGGAGATACGTATGTGGATTGTTCGATTAGCATTGCGCCGGCCCTACACGTTCGTGGTGATGGCCATTCTGATCCTGGTAATGGGCATTGTGTCGATTGAGCGCACCCCTACCGACATCTTTCCCAATATTGATATCCCAGTCGTGAGCATTATCTGGAATTACAACGGCCTTGTACCTGAACAGATGGCTGACCGGATCGTCAGCATCACCGAGCGTAACCTCACAACCGTTGTCGACAATATCCAGCACGTCGAATCTCAGTCCTTGTACGGCATTGCGGTAGTCAAGGTATTCCTGCAGCCAAATGCCAGCATCGACCGCGCAATTGCGCAGATCACGGCAAGCTCTCAGACGCAGCTTCGACAATTGCCCGCGGGCACGACTCCACCCCTGGTCATCGCGTACAGCGCATCGAGCGTTCCAGTCATGCAACTCGCGCTGTCGGGGCAAGGACTTTCAGAGCAACAATTGAATGACTATGGTCTGAATTTCATTCGCACTCAACTCATCACAGTACCGGGCACGGCAGTTCCGTATCCCTACGGTGGCAAGCAGCGACAGATTCAGGTTGATCTCAACCCCGCCGCATTACAGTCGAGGGGCTTGTCCGCGCTGGATGTAGTGAATGCGATCTCCGCTCAGAACCTGATTCTGCCAACCGGCACATCCAAGATCGGCAGCAAGGAATACAACGTCGACATTCCGAATGCCGCACCCCAAACGATCGCGGATCTGAACCGGATTCCGATCAAGACAGTTGGCAATACCACGATCTACATGAAAGACGTTGCCTGGGTGCGCGATGGCTTTCCTCCGCAGACCAACATCGTGCGCGTGAATGGCCAGCGGTCCGTACTTCTCACGATCCAGAAGGCCGGCGATGCCTCCACCCTGAAGGTGATCTCCGGAATCAAGGCGTTGCTTCCACAGATTGCCGCGACACTTCCAAATCAATTGACGATGAAGCCACTCGCCGATCAATCCATCTTCGTTCTAGGGGCGATCAATGGCGTTGTCCGTGAGGCTCTGATTGCTGCGTGCTTGACCGCTTTGATGATTCTGATCTTCCTCGGGAGCTGGCGGAGCACGCTCATCATTGCCACATCAATTCCGCTCGCCATTCTTACGTCGATCATCGTGCTTAGCCTCATCGGCCAGACGATCAACATCATGACGCTTGGCGGATTGGCTCTTGCAGTCGGCATCCTCGTGGATGATGCAACCGTCGAGGTTGAGAACATCAACCGCAATCGCGAGGCGGAACCCGATAAGCCTCTCGATGAAGTCATCCTTGACAGCGCCATGCAGATTGCAACTCCCGCCTTCGTCTCGACGCTTTCGATCTGCATAGTGTTTGCGCCCATGTTCCTGTTGTCAGGCGTGGCACGCTATTTGTTCATGCCTCTCGCCGAGGCGGTTGTTTTCGCGATGCTCGCCTCCTACTTCTTATCCAGAACAATCGTCCCCACAATGGCGAAGTACTTGCTCCGAGGGCAGAAAGTTGGCAATCACGGCTTGCACAGCCGGAATGTGCTGGTCCGGCTTCAACAGAAATTCGAATCAGCATTTGAAGGCTTTCGCAATTCATACCGTGGTGTATTGGAGCGTTGCCTTCACCACCGCCGTGCCTTTCTGCTTACTTTCTTTGTAGCCTGCCTCGGATCGCTCGCCGCGATTATTCCGTGGCTCGGTCAGGATTTCTTTCCGACCGTTGATTCCGGCAGCTTCAAGCTTCACATGCGCGGGCCAACCGGTATGCGCATCGAGGATACGGCTTTTCTGTGTGATCTCGTCGAGGACTCGATCAGGAAGCAAATCCCGGCGTCCGAAATGGACAGCATCATCGACAATATTGGCTTGCCGTACAGCGGCATTAATCTCTCGTACAGCAATTCGGCACCAATCGGGAATTCGGATGCAGACATTATCGTGACGCTGTCGTCGAAGCACCATCCGACCGAAAGATACGTCGAGCAGCTCCGCCTGTCTTTGGCGAAAGACTTCCCCGGGGTGACATTTGCGTTCCTGCCTTCTGACATGGTCACGCAGATTCTGAACTTCGGATTGCCCGCGCCGATCGATATTCAGGTGATAGGTCACGATCTCGAAGGCAATCGTGTGTGGGCAGATCAGGTTCTCGAAAAGATCCGCTACGTACCTGGTGCCGTTGACCTTCGCGTGCAACAGCCGTTCGATCAGCCGTATCTCCATATGAGGATCGAACGAACAAAAGCCCAGGAGCTTGGATTCTCCGCGCATGACATCGCGCAGAACCTCCTCGTGTCACTCAGTGGAAGCTTCCAGACATCGCCGACGTACTGGCTCGATCCCAGAAATGGAGTGAGCTACTCGATTGCAACTCAGACTCCGCAATATCGTGCAGACAGCTTGCAGGACCTGGTAAACACTCCGGTAACCGGAACCGATCCGTTATCGCCACCGTCGCTTATGGCAAGCCTGGTATCCACGCAGCGCGGCGCCGGAATGGCAGTCGTCTCCCACTACGACGTTGCGCCGACGATAGATATCTTCGGGTCTGCCGACGGACGAGATCTAGGCGGAATCGCGAGCGATATCAACAAAATCATTGACTCAGAGCGCAATCGCCTGCCGCGCGGTTCTCACGTTGTTATACGCGGCCAGGTACAGACGATGAAGTCCTCCTACAGCGGCTTGCTCATCGGACTTTTGTTCGCCATCGCGCTCGACTACCTGTTGATCGTTGTGAACTTCCAATCATGGCTCGATCCGTTCATCATGATCTCCGCACTACCGGCGGCTCTGGCTGGAATCGCCTGGCTCCTCCTCATCACGCATACCACCTTGAGCGTCCCGGCGCTGATGGGAACGATCATGTGCATGGGAGTGGCTACCGCGAACAGCATTCTCGTTGTCAGCTTCGCCACTGAGCAGATGGCGGAAGGCAAAGATGCGATTTCCGCCGCGCTCGAAGCAGGCTTTACTCGTTTCCGTCCGGTGCTGATGACTGCATTGGCCATGATCATCGGCATGGTTCCCATGGCGTTCGGCCTGGGTGATGGCGGCGAGCAAAACGCTCCTTTAGGGCGGGCGGTAATCGGTGGACTGATCTTCGCGACCGTCTCCACGCTCCTGTTCGTACCCACTTTCTTCAGCGTGCTGCATGGTTCTTCACGGAAGCACGGCGTAGCCGACCAGGAATAAGAGGAAAAGATTGGTGACTAATATGACGCAAATTGAAACACACGAACAAATCGAGATGTTGGCGCCCTCATCTTTGAAAGAGAGGCGCAAAAAACAATCCGGGTGGCGCTGGTTGATTGCGGCGCTGGTCATGCTCGCCGTAATCGGAGTGCTGGGCGCCGAAATCAGTTCCCGTGTGAAGGCTGCGACGAATCTACGCGCAGTTACTTCACAGATGGCAGTGCCCTCGGTATCAGTGGTGCTGCCGAAGCAGACTGCACCTGCCCAGGAAATCGTGCTGCCCGGCAACATCCAGCCGTATATCTCGTCTCCGATCTACGCGCGAACCGACGGCTACCTCAAGAAGTGGTACTTCGATATTGGTGCGAATGTAAAAGCAGGCGATCTGCTGGCTATCATCCAAACGCCGGAGGTCGACGAGCAATTGGCACAGGCGCGAAGCACACTGGCCACCGCACAGGCCAATTTGGAATTGGCCCAGGTCACCAGAGATCGTTACGAATCTCTCTTGAAGAAGCACGCTGTAGCCCAGCAGGACGTGGACAATGCAGCGGGCGCCTACACCGCCAATAAGGCCATCGTTGACGCCGACACAGCCAATGTCCGCCATTACGAGGCACTCGTCTCGTTCGAGAAGGTCTACGCGCCGTTCGACGGTGTTATCACGGCGCGCAACACGGATATCGGCGACCTCATCAACTCCGGCAGCAGCACCTCGCCTAGAACGGATCTCTTCGACATTTCCCAGACACGCACCTTGCGCGTTTATGTGAATGTCCCTGAGGAATACTCCCAAGCGGTAAAGCCGGGCGAAACTGCAGCGGATATCACCCTCGCCGAGTTTCCCGACAAGCGATTCCCCGGAAAGCTGGTGCGCACGTCTGATGCGATTAGTGCCACTACCCGGACACTGTTAACCGAGGTTGACCTCGATAATTCGAGTGGAACGCTGTTCTCCGGATCTTATGCGGAAGTTCATTTGAAAATCCCGACGCAGAATTCAACCTTCCTGCTTCCTGTCAGCGCCTTGATCTTTCGAGGCGAGAAGCTGCAGGTTGGTGTGGTGAAAAACGGACACGTCGTAGTCACCGATGTCACTCCAGGCCACGACTTTGGCGATCAGATTGAGATTGTCGCCGGCCTCACAACGAATGATCAGGTAATCGAGAACCCCTCGGATTCGCTGGTTTCCGGACAGAGCGTGAAGGTGGTGCAAGCCGCATTACCGGGAGATTCCCAATGACAATCCAGCGAGTCAGAACCCCATTCACTAAAGCGTCAGCTCTTTTTCTGGCGGCGACCGTCTTCGTTACGGGCTGCGCCGTCGGTCCAAAGTACAAAGTGCCTGCAGTGACAGCTCCGCCTGCATACAAGGAGTCCGCAAACTGGAAGCCTGCTCAGCCCAATGAGCAGCAGTTGGGCGGTAACTGGTGGGAGATCTTTCAAGACCCACAACTCAACACGCTGGAGCAGCAGATCAATGTCTCGAACCAGAACCTGAAGGTGGCTGTCGCCCAGTATCAGGAAGCCAGGGCGGCGTTGCGGTATGTCCGCGCCGATTATTTCCCAACCATTACGGCATCCCCATCTGCGACACGCCAACAGTATTCGAATAACCGCCCGCCCAGTTCCAATTACGATGGGCTGACATTCAATGACTTCGTCTTGCCCGTCAACTTGTCTTATCAAGCAAACGTCTGGGGGCGGGTGAGCCACAACGTCGAGGCCTATCGCGAACAGGCTCAAGCAACCGCGGCTGACCTGGCAGTTGTAAACCTTAGCATGCACGCTACATTGGCCGTGGACTACTTTGCAGCACGGACGCTGGACACGGAACAGAAGTTGCTCCAGGACACGGTTGCCCAATACCAACGGGCGTACCAACTCAACGAAGATCTATACCAGGGCGGTCTCGGCTCTGAAGTAGAGGTAGAGCAAGCGCAGACAATCCTGCAGACTACACGGGCCCAGTTGGTGGATGTGGGGATAGCTCGCGCGCAATACGAGCACGCGGTCGCCGTATTGGTGGGTAAGGCTCCGGAGGACTTTACCCTGCTTCCACTTCCCCTTACGACTCCACCGCCGCCGATTCCGGTTGGCATACCTTCGGAACTTCTCGAGCGACGCCCTGATATTGCTGCGGCAGAGCGCAGGGTCGCAGCGGCGAACGCACAGATCGGCTTGGCGGAGACGGCGTATTATCCGCTCGTAAACATCATCGGCACTGGTGGATTCGAGAGTGGAAGCATTACAACCCTTCTCCAGGGCCCAGGGGCCATGTGGTCGGTTGGAGCATCGGTAGTGCAAACTCTATTCGATGGCGGCCGCCGGCGCGCGACAACTGACGAAGCGAAAGCGTCCTATGATTCCGCCGCCGCGTCCTACCGACAAACCGTACTGACCAGCTTTCAGCAAGTCGAAGATAACCTGGCTGCGCTGCGGATTCTGGAGCAAGAAGCGGGAGTCCAGGCGTCCGCTGTCGAAGCCGCACAACGATCCCTAGACCTTTCGAACAGTCGATACGAAGGCGGGGTCACGAGCTATCTCGAAGTGATCACGGCTCAAAACGCTGATCTTTCCGATGAGCTTACGGCGGTCAACATCCTGGGGCGGCGCGAGGCAAGCGCTGTGTTGCTGATTGAGGCAATTGGCGGAGGATGGGATCGCAGCAGCCTGCCTGAGCGTCCGGAGTGTTGCGGAAAGCTGGTCGCGAATGCTGATTGAGAGTCATAACGCCGGTTTCACAATCAGATATCATCCTTAGCTCAAACGGCATGAGAACTCCTGTTCTGATTCCACGGATTCCCAAAAGTGCGTGAGAAAGCCGTGACAGGGCAACGGCCAATCCCGAAAAAGGATAGGTACTCAAATGTCGGCAAGCATTACGAGATCTAAGGAGATCCCGAGTACAGATTGAGAAGCGCGGAGGGACCAGCCATGAAGAACTTCAAAGAATTATCGGAACGCGAGATACTCGCATTGGCCATCTCTCTCGAAGAGGAAGACGAGCGCGTGTACGCGGACTTTTTCGAAGGACTGCGCCAGGATTATGCCGGATCTGCTTCGGTATTTGACAGCATGCGAAAGGAAGAGTCGGAACACCGGCGTCGTCTGATCGAACTCTATCAACAGAAATTTGGTGAGCACATACCCCTCATTCGCCGCCAGGACGTGAAAGGATTCGTCCAGCGCACACCGGTGTGGCTGTTGCGTCCACTGGGGCTCGACACGGTTCGCAAGCAGGCAAGTGCTATCGAAGTCGAAACTCGCAGATTCTATGAACAAGCCGCGACACGTGTTCAGGACGCCAGCATACGCCAACTTCTGGATGACCTTGAGCACCTGTTCGTGCCGAAT
>PKXI01000300.1 GCA_003133425.1 Acidobacteriaceae bacterium | reverse complement strand
GAATTTTGGCGATCCACAACTGAAGCAGGATTGCAAGAAAAATCTGGCCGCGAAATATATGGTGCGGCTCTATCGGCAAATGGGAGTTTTCTCTTCCAAACGGGCGGTCAGTCTATCAACATCTTCGACGGGCGCACGGGGACATCTTGCGTGCGCGCTCTCTCTTTCGGTTAAGCTCTCGCCAAGTTTCCGCGCACTGGTCTCTGACAACAAGGACAGCCGCCTCTTCGCAGTCACCGGGGCGACGATGCTCAGGGGAAGATTACGGTTGCGCCCGGCGGCGTTAATATCTATGGGTTCCCGGTAACTCAGGCCGCGCGGTGGTGAATTGCGTCCGAGGCATGCCATTTTGTCGTGCACGGAACGGCATGGACGGAGACGGACCGCAAAGAACTGACAGGACGGAGAAGGACAGGAGGGGCTCAATGAGGATAAGGATTGCATTGTTTGCCGCAGCGGCGTTTTGTCTTGGGTGCACGGTTCGAGCCGCTGCTCAGAAGTCCGAGCCGGCAGTTCCGGATCGGCTGATGGTAACCATCAATACGCAGCAGACTGCTGAACCGGTGTCGAAGTATGAGTTCGGCATGTTCATCGAGCACATTCGCACCCTCATCTATCGCAGCCTCTGGTCGGAGATGGTCGACGACCGGAAATTTTATTTCCCGATCTCATCTAAGGAGCCGGATTCTCCTGCCCCACCAGCGGGTAGCCCGCCGCGTGGCATGCCGCTCCGCAAATGGCGCCCGGTTGGGCCCGACGAATTTGTAGTGATGGACAAGGAGCGGCCATTTGTCGGTGACCAGAGCCCGGAGATCACACTCGACGCCGCCACGTCGCACGGTATCCGGCAAGTGGGCCTCGCGCTGGTTAAAGGCAAGAAGTATGCAGGCCGGATTTATCTTCGCGGCACTCCCGGCAGCGAGGTGAAGGTCTCGCTGATCTGGGGTGAAGGCGCAAACGACCGGCAGACCGTCTCCATTGCAGCACTCACCAACGAGTACAAGAAGTTCCCGCTCAATTTCACATCTCCGGCCGACGCAAGCGCTGCGTCTCTCGAAATCACCGGCACGGGCTCCGGAAACTTTCATGTCGGTACTTTGTCGCTGATGCCGGCTGACAACGTGCAGGGATTTCGCCCCGACACCATCGCGCTGCTGCGCGAGCTCCACTCCGGCATGTGGCGCCTGCCCGGCGGTAATTACATCTCCAACTGGAGTTGGTACGACTCCGTCGGCGACATCGACAAGCGCCCGCTCATGTTTGACTACGCGTGGAAGGCCCCGCAGACAAACGATGTGGGCATGGACGAATTCATGACCTTCTGCAAGCTGATTGGCACGGAGCCGTACATCACCGTCAACGCGGGCTTTGGCGATGCGCATTCGGCGGCGGAAGAAGTCGAGTATATGAACGGATCGGTGAATACGCGTCTGGGCGCCCTGCGCGCGCGCAATGGCCATTCCGAGCCCTACCACGTCAAATTCTGGGACATTGGCAATGAGCCCTATGGAAACTGGCAACTCGGCCGCACCGATCTCAAGTACTTCGCCCTCAAAACGAATGATTTTGCGAGAGCGATGCGACAGGTCGACCCGTCGATCACGCTGCTCGCTTCGGGTGCAATGCCCGACGAAATGACCGTTACAGGCCAGGCCCGCGACCTGCATATGCCCGACCCGCAGGCCCAGTTCGGTTCACCGGCGGACTTTACCGGCGGACTGCTTGCGCACAGTTGGGGCAGCTTCGAGGGCCTCACTGAACACTGGTACGCAAGAGCGGGCAAGCGCTTCGATTACGCGCACGCAAAGAGCCTTGCGCCGGATGCGCCGAACGAGGACGGGTATGTGACTGTCGACCAGACTCCGCTTGAGTGGGCGCGTTATCCATCCAATCGCGTGCGCGAAAAGGCTGAGGAATGGCAGGAGTATCAGAAACGCTTTCCGGCAATGCTCGATAAAAAGATCTTCCTTTCGATCGACGAGTACGCCTACAGCGGTGCGCCTGTGAATCTCAAACTGGCCCTCGCCTACGGCATGGTCTTCAACGAGATGCTTCGCTACACCGATTTCATTAAAATGTCCGCATTCACCATGGGCGTCTCGACGCTCGACTACAACAGCATCGGAGCCGACTACAACACGAATGGGCTCCTGTTCAAGCTCTACGGCGATCACCTCGGCTCCATCCCGGTTGCCCTTTCTGGAAACTCGCCTCAACCTGCGCCCAAGTACGCCATCGCCGGCGATCAGCCAAAAACAAACCCAGGCAGTCCGACTTATCCGCTCGACATGTTCGCTGCGTTGACTGCGGATCGCAAGTTCCTCACCATAGCCATTGTGAACGCGACGGATTCGGAACAGAAATTCGATCTGAACGTGACCGGCACGCGACTTGCCGGGCCGTCGACTCTATGGCAGATGACGGGATCGAGTCTCGATGCCTCCAACCACGTCGGTCAACCACCCCAAGTGGCAGTGAAGGAAATTCCGCTCGGCAACGCTCCCGCAACCATCTCGGTTGCGCCCATCAGCATTAACATCTATCGGTTTCCAGTAGCTCAGGCGGCGAAGTGAAGATAATGATGAAACTGAAATCTCTCGGCAAGATTGCTCTTCTCATTCCGCTGGCGCTTGGCAACGCCAGCTTGAGTTTCGGGCAGGTCCAAACCCTGGTACCGCCGGTCGTCCCTGGCGCAAAACCAGTGACAGTTGAACACATCAAGATTCATGGCACCTCGCTTGAAGGCAATCTGGAAGGTGACGCCGTTGACCGTGACGTTTTCGTATTTCTGCCGCCCAGCTACCAGAAAGACAAGCATCGCCGCTACCCCGTCGTCTACGCATTGCATGGATTTTCCATCGGTGCGGAGCAGTGGACGCACGAAATCCATGTGCCGCAGGTCATCGAGGGGGCCTTCGCACAAGGCGCAAAAGAAATGATCGTCGTGCTACCTGATTCAAAGACGGTGCACAACGGTTCCATGTATTCGAGCTCAGCCACCACCGGGGATTTTGAGCAGTTCATTGCTCTCGATGTCGTCACATATATTGATGCACATTACCGGACCCTCCCAAATCGCATGAGCCGCGGACTCGTCGGCCACTCCATGGGCGGATACGGCGCGTCTCGGATCGGGATGAAGCACCCGGATGTGTTTAGCAGCCTGTACATCATGAGCCCCTGCTGCATGTCGGCTCGGGCTGGCGGCCCCGCGAACCCGGAAAATGCAAAGGCGCTCGAAGCCGTCAAGACGGCAGAAGATTCGGCCAAGCTTCCGTTCGGCCTTCGCGCTCAACTCGCAAGCGCAGCGGCATGGTCACCCGATCCCAAGAACCCTCCGCTCTACCTTGATCTTCCAACGAAAGATGGCGTAGCACAGCCCGACATACTCGCAAAATGGGCTGCCAACTCACCCTTGGCCTTTATTGATCAGTACATTGGGAATTTGCGCCAATATCGTGCAATCTCCATCGACGTGGGCGACCAGGACGGCCTACGGACCGATACGGGCAAGCTCCACGACGTCCTGGACAAATACGGAATTGCGAATGGTTTCGAGATTTACCACGGCACACACACAAGTGCTGTCTCAGATCGCTTCCAGAATCATGTGATCCCGTTTTTCAGCAATCATCTTTGCTTTCAGACGAACTGCAAGTAGCCTGTCTTGCGGGTAATCTTTAGACATGGACAGGCCCTAGAAAATGGATTTACCATGCCGATGGTACTCTCTGTGCCGTATACCGATCGCCGAATACGGCACGGAGAGTAGACTCTCCGGCAACGAGCATGGGCGCAACCGACCAAACAATTCGATTCTGCGCTCCATTGGTTTTAGCGGTGAATTTTGGCGATCGCCCAACGTAACCTGGAGAAACAATATGAAGAAACGCATGACGCGAATCGTTGCAGGTATCGTCGCGTGTTCGGGAACACTCTTCTTTGGCTTAATTCTGCAATCTGCAGTTGCCCAGGATACCGCGAGCCTCCCTTACATGAATCCAAGTCTGTCACCCGAGCAACGGGCCGTTGACCTGGTGCATCGCATGACGCTTGCGGAGAAAGCTTCGCAAATGCTGAACAGGTCTGCCGCAGTTCCGCGGCTCAATATTCCTGCATACCAATGGTGGAGTGAGGCGCTCCACGGCGTGATCGACCAGGGTGTAACGGAGTATCCGGAGCCAATCGGTCTGGCTTCGACTTTCGATGCGCCGAAGATTCATATCATGGCGACCCAAATTGGTATTGAGGGACGCATTAAACACGTGCAGGATGCACGCACCGGTCGCATGAACTTTATCGGCGGAGGCCTCGATTTCTGGTCCCCGAATCTGAACATCTTCCGTGACCCGCGCTGGGGCCGCGGACAGGAAACCTACGGGGAAGATCCGTTCCTCACCGGCCGCATGGGCGTTGCCTACGTCACTGGAATGCAGGGCGACGACCCGAAGTACTACCGCGTGATTTCAACACCCAAGCACTATGCCGTGCACAGCGGTCCGGAGCCTACGCGGCACTTTGCCGATGTGGACGTGAGCAAACACGACGAGGTGGATACATTCGAACCTGCATTCCGCGCTGCCATCGTGGAAGGCAACGCCGGTTCGGTGATGTGCGCGTACAACGCAATCAATGGCGAGCCGGCATGCGCCAACCAGTACCTGATGCAGGACCAACTGCGCGGGAAGTGGGGCTTCAAGGGTTATGTGGTTTCGGATTGCGACGCAGTGAAGGACATTGCTGCCAATCATCGCTACCGTGCAACGCAGGCACAGGGCGCGGCCACTTCAGTGATCCGCGGAATGGATAACGAGTGCGCCACGTTTACCGACAGGTATGGCGATCCAGCCGACAAGGCCTATATCGATGCAGTGCAGCAAGGTTACTTGCCTGAAAGCACGCTCGACACGGCTCTCATTCGCCTGTTCACAGCGCGTATGAAGCTTGGCATGTTTGACCCGCCGGAGATGGTTCCCTACACAAAGATTGACGAAAAGGAACTTGACAGTGCGGAACACCGTGCCCTGGCGCACAAACTCGCAAACGAGTCGATGGTTCTGCTCAAGAACGACGGCATTCTCCCGCTCAAAACCGGAATTAAGAAGATCGCCGTCGTCGGCCCGCTCGCTGACCAGACCGCGGTGCTGCTCGGCAACTATGCCGGAACGCCCACGCATGTCGTTACCGTGCTGGAAGGACTCAAGGCAGAGTTCCCGAACGCGACAATCAGCTACATACCGGGGACCCAGTTCCTGCGCAATGACGGAAACCCGGTTCCGGACGCGATGCTGACCACTCCCGACGGCAAGCCTGGGGTGAAAGCGGACTACAGCGAGTCGATGGGCCGGCCGGGCAGGGGGCCGGACGCTCCTGTGCTTCTCAGCCGCACCGAGCCGAACGTCAATCTTACTGAAGGCAATTTACCTTCAGAGCTTGCCGGGAAGAAAGGCGTTGGCGTGCGTTGGACAGGCTTCATCACGGCCACTGAAACCGGTGACTATCTCATCGGCGTTCGTGCCAATGGCTTCGGACGGCTGTCGATTGACGATAAGCAAGTTGCGCAGTTGGGCAGAGTCGAGGGCATCGACGCAGCAGTTGGCCGCGCCCACTTGGTAAAGGGCGAGAAGGCCACGTTGAGCCTCGCGTTCGGCACTATGAACGGTGCCAAACCGCAAGCGCAACTGATTTGGGCGAAAGTAAATGATGCACCTTCGCCTGAGGCTATTGCCGCGGCAAAGAGCGCCGACGTCGTGATTGCCGTTGTGGGCATTACCAGTAGGCTCGAAGGTGAAGAGATGCCGGTGACCGTGCCTGGATTCCTAGGCGGTGATCGCATCAGCATCGATCTTCCGCAGCCGGAAGAAGCACTGGTTGAAGCCGTAGCAGCCACCGGTAAGCCACTCGCCGTCGTTCTCTTGAACGGAAGCGCGCTGGCCGTCAACTGGATCAACGATCATGCCAACGCGGTTCTCGAAGCATGGTATCCCGGCGAAGAAGGCGGCGCAGCGGTCGCTGAGACGCTGAGTGGCAAAAACAATCCCGCGGGTCGGCTGGCGGTTACGTTCTACAAGGACGTCACCCAGCTCCCCCACTTCGAGGATTATGAAATGACAAACCGGACCTACCGGTACTTCAAAGGCAAGCCGCTCTATCCGTTTGGCTACGGACTCAGCTATACCACCTTTAAGTACAGCGACCTCAGTATCCCGACGCAGGCTGTGGCGGCAGGGCAGCCCGTCTCCGCCGATGTTACGGTAACGAACACCGGCAAGGTCGCTGGAGATGACTCGGTACAGGTCTATCTCAAGTTCCCTGCCGTAAAGGGTGCGCCTCAAATTGCTCTTCGCGGATTTCAGCGCATTCACCTGGAGCCGGGCGCGAACCAGAAGGTTCACTTCGAGTTGAAGGAGCGCGATTTGGGTATGGTGACCGAGGATGGTAATCCGATCATCGCTGCAGGTGATTACACAGTGAGCATTGGCGGCGGCCAGCCTGATACCGGAGCGCCAGGTGTCAGCGGCCACTTCCAAATTGATGGCCAACTCGCCTTGCCAGAATAGTTGGCGCGGGGATTGCGCCTGGCGCGATATCAAAGTAGTTTGCATTGCCAATATTGAGTGCATTGCGCGGGCTCCCGGAGTGCGGCGGGAGTTCGCGCCTGATTCCTTCAGGGAGTCTGGCACACAAACGGTTATTCAAGAAAAGCGCAGAGCTTTGAGATGGAACGGACAGTTCGTGCCAGCCTTCATGTGAGGACCGATCGCGATCGTTCTTCCCTGGGCTATTTCACATTCCGCGCAAAGGCAGACGCCTGCCGTTTACACCCGACTTACTGGTCTGGCAAACCGGAAGAACAACCATAATGCTGCCTAAGCGTGGTCTTCGGCGCGGAGCCTGCTGAGCAGATCCTGTGGATGGACGGGCTTGGCCAGTATCTCGAATTCGTAACCCTGGGCGCGGGCTTTTTCAAGCAGGTCCGCGGTTGCCGCCTGGCCGGAAAAGAGCAGAATCTTGATGTGCGGAAGCAGCGCGCGAATTCGGATGGCCGCATCGATTCCATTCAGGTCTGCCATGATGACATCGGAGATGAGCATGTCGGGGACAAACGTCGGGACCAACTCAAGGGCGCCCTCGCCGGAATAAACGGCACGGGCTTCAAAGCCGCTCTGGTTCAGGATCATGGCAAGCGTGTCGGCGATTACACGTTCATCGTCGACCACCAGGACTTTGGGTCTAGTCTTTGATTCGGGCATACGCTCCTGAGCACTCAAACGCAACGGTGGGAGTTGGACATTCTGTGGAGTGCGACTCGGCGACGATCGGGGAAGGCGCACGTCCGTGGTCAGACGCTCTTCATAATGATACTCTCGGCCTGGTAATTCTACCCGATAGTCCATTTCTCGGCCACGGACAGGGCCTCTGGCGGAAGGACACAGGCGGGCGCGAAAGCGCGATTTGGACAGGCCGGTCGCTCGTTCATCTTTGGGCAATACGCCAAACGTATACTTCAAAGCAATGACCGGTCGCGACTTGGGCAGGCGGCCCAAAGCGGAGAACCACGCATGCAGGAAGCTGACTTCCCCAACCAGACGCAGCCCCCGACTTCCGTCCCCGCGGTGGATGCGATCATTCGCGCGGAAAAAGTTGAGAAATATTACTCACAACCGAGCCAGAACCGGATCCAGGTGATTTCGGCGACCGACCTGAGTATTCTGCCGGGAGAGATTCTGGCATTGCTTGGGCCGTCTGGTTCGGGCAAGTCAACGATGCTGCGGATGTTGAGCGGACTATCGACTCCCACGGCAGGGCAGGTCTACTGGCACGAGAAGCCGATTGCCGCTGCCGAAACCAATGTCTCGATCGTGTTCCAGAGCTTTGCGCTGTTTCCCTGGCTGACGGTGCTTGAGAACGTGGAGGCACCGCTGCAGGCACGCGGCGTGGGCCCCGAAGAGCGCCGCGAACGCAGCATGAAGATGCTGGATACGGTGGGCCTGGACGGTTTTGAGGCCGCTTACCCCAAGGAACTATCGGGGGGCATGAAGCAGCGGGTGGGTTTTGCGCGGGCTCTTGTGGTGGAACCGGAAGTGTTGTTCATGGATGAGCCTTTCTCGGCTCTCGATGTGCTGACGGCGGAAAACCTGCGCAGTGAATTGTTGGAGCTTTGGGCTAAGAAAACGATGCCCACAAAAGCCGTGTTTCTGGTTACCCACAACATCGAAGAGGCGGTGCTGTTGGCGGATCGCATCGTGGTACTGGGCCGCAACCCTGGGCATATTCGCACCGACTTCCGCGTCCAGCTTCCGCAGCCGCGGGATCGCAAATCGGAGCCATTCACGCAGTTGGTGGACTATATCTACAAAGTGCTCACCAGGCCTGATGTGGTTCCGGCAGATGCTCCCGAACAGCAGGCCGAAACTCGCCCGCGCGATCAGCGCCAGATGCACTACCAAATGCTGCCGCACGCACGGCCTGGCGGCGTGGCCGGACTGTTGGAACTGCTGCTGGACAAGGGAGGCCGCGACGATATCTATCATCTGGCCGACGATCTGGCTTTCGAGATTGACGACCTGCTGCCGATTGTGGACGCGGCGCAACTGCTTGGATTCCTGAAGATCGAGGAAGGCGACGCGGCCATTACGGCGAGCGGCACGGAGTTTGCCAACTCGGAGATTTTGCGGCAGAAGGAACTGTTCCGCGACGCAGCGTTGGAGAACGTATTGCTGCTTCGCCAGATTCGGAGGGCGCTGGAAGCCAAGAGCGATCACACGGTGCCAGAGGACTTCTTTCTGGATTTGCTCGACGAGCAGTTCAGTGAGGAAGAGTGCCTGCGCCAGATGGAGACCGCGGTTACATGGGGCCGCTATGCGGAGTTGTTCGACTTTGATGCCGGCCGCCGCCGGTTTGTGTTGCCCGATGCGCCGGAAGAGGAGATTGCTGAGGAAACTGCCGGCGACGAGGACAGCAAGTGAAGATTCAGCACCCGCTTGCACGTTCTCTGGTTACCGCACGTACCTGGCCGATTTTCATGGACCTGGCGGTGGCTGCTGTTGTGCTGGCGGGATTTCTGGCCCTGGTGAGCACGGGCGTTTACTGGTTGGGCAAGCCGGTTCCCGTTGTTCCCATTTCGAATTCGATCGCCGCGCTTCCGCTGTATGCTCTCTACTCCATTGTGCGGATGGGGATTGCTTACCTACTGAGCCTGGTTTTTGCGATTAGTTACGGGTACATAGCTGCATACAATTCCAGGGTTGAGCCGTGGATGGTTGCGGTGCTCGACATTCTGCAATCGATTCCGGTACTGAGCTTTCTGCCGCCAGTGGTGCTGGCCATGGTGGCGCTGATTCCCGGGCACCAAATGGGCATTGAGATGGGCGTGATCCTGCTGATCTTTACGGGGCAAGTGTGGAACCTCGCTTTCAGCTTTTATTCATCGCTGAAGAGCATTCCCAAGGAGATGTTGGAAGCGACGCGGATTTATCGCTACTCCGGGTGGCAGCGGTTCTGGCAACTGGAGATGCCGTACGCGGCGATCGGGCTGGTGTGGAATTCGATTGTCTCGGTTGCGGGCGGATGGTTTGCGCTCATCTTCTGCGAGATGTTTACGATGGGCCAGCGAAACTTCCAGTTGCCAGGGCTGGGGAGCTATATCCAGACGGCTACCTACGCCGGCGACGTACGTGCCCTGTTGAGCGGCATTGCGACGGTGATCCTCATTGTGGTTGCGACCGACCAGCTGGTTTGGCGCCCGCTGATTGCATGGAGCGACAAATTCAAATTTGAACAGGTGGAGTCGGCGGACCGCGTTACGTCCCCGATTCTTGAGCTGCTGCGCAGGTCGAACCTGTTCAGTTCTATCCCTGGGCGGATTTTTGCGCGGCTCGACGAACCCATCTTCAAACGCATGGCACAGAAAAGGGAGAACCGCATCGTGCAGCCTCTGGACCGGGAGGAGCCTAAAGGCTCCGCATGGCTGTGGGCGCTGGGCGCGGCGGTAGTTGCCGTTGCATTCTGGGGTGGTGCGCAGGCCGCGTTCATGCTGAGAACCGTGACATGGCCGGAACTACGGCTGCTGCTGGAGGGCGCGGTGGCGACTTTTTTGCGCGTGAATGCATCGCTGCTGATCTCTGCGGCATGGACGATTCCGGTGGGAGTGGCTATCGGCATGAATCCGAAGATTGCGCGCGTGGTGCAGCCGCTGGCGCAGGTACTTGCGTCGGTTCCGGCCACCGCATTCTTTCCAATACTGCTTATCGGGCTGGTGAAGATCGGCGGGGGACTGGGGATCGGCTCGGTTGCGCTGATGCTGCTGGGGACACAGTGGTACATATTGTTCAACGTGATTGCGGGGGCGATGTCGATTCCGTCGGACCTGCGCGAGGTTTCAACGCTGTTCCACTTCACGCGGTGGCAGCGGTGGACGAAGCTGATTCTTCCGGGAATCTTTCCTTACCTGATTACGGGGATGGTTACGGCTTCAGGCGGGGCCTGGAATGCTTCGGTGATGGCGGAGTACTCGCATGTGAAAGACCGGACGCTGGAGACGATTGGGTTGGGGGCGCAGATTGATGCAGCAACTGACAGCGGGCGGTTTGTCATTTTGCTGCTGGCTACGATCATGATTTCGCTGATGGTGGTGACGATGAACCGGCTGGTATGGCGGCGGCTTTACTGGCTGGCGGAGACGCGATATAAGCTAGAGGGTTAGTGAGATCGCGATTGAGCCGATGCAGCGGATTGCGCAATGCTGAGTTTTAGGAAGGGACCGTTCGTGAAATGGTTTATCGCAATGCAGGTAGTGAGTTTTCTGGTGGCTTCTGGTGGCGCTGCTCAGGTACCGCATAACGCCGCGCCTCTACCTTCGTTCGAAGTGGCAACCATCCGGCAGACTCCGCCCAGCAGGCAAGAGAATGGAGTGTGGAGTCCACCAGGTGTGGGACGATTCACCGCGACCAGCGTTTCCCTTGACTTCCTGGTTCAAATGGCATTTGGAGTGGATGGCAACCAGATCTCTGGAAGTCCGAAATGGCTCGGTTCGGATTTCTACGATGTTGTTGCCAAGCCGGAGGCTGGAGTTCCACTTTCGCGCGAGGAACTGCGGCCACGGCTGCAGAATCTGCTGCAACAGAGATTCCATCTGGCAACTCACTTCGAGACGAAAATGGTTCATGGCTACGCAGTGGTGGCTGCCAAGGGCGGCCCGAATTTGAAGGCATCTGCGAGCGACCGTCCTCCGGGCTATCGAGTGTACGTTGGCCCAGGGAGGCTTGAGGGCATCAACTGGTCACTGCCGTATCTGGCTACGATGTTGCAACGGCCAGCCGGATTGCCCGTGGTTGACGACCCTGGAGTCGCGGGAAGTTACGATATCAAGCTGGAGTTTGCTCCGGACATTGAGGAAGCCTCGACTTTACCGTCTTTGTTCACGGCTTTGCGGGAAGTGTTGGGCCTGGAATTGAAGGCGCAAAAAGTCCCAGTTCAGGTTCTGGTGATTGACCACGTTGACCGGGTTCCGACCGATAATTGATCGATATGGTTTTACACGTGGAGTCCTAAGGTGTGCGCGCCCGGTAACTCAGAGATCAAGAGGAGAATGGGATGATTCGTGCAGGGTTGATTGGGTTCGGTTTGGGTGGACGCGTTTTTCATGCGCCGCTGCTCTCCTCCGTTGAGGGGTTGGAGTTGGCAGCGATAGTGGAGCGCACTACTAACCACGCTGTCAAGCGGTATCCGGGTATTACGACGTACCGGACCTTCGATGCTATGCTGGCTGACTCCTCACTGGAGCTGATCGTAGTGACTACACCCAACGACAGTCACTTCGAGTATGCGCGGCAGGCGCTGGAAGTCGGCAAGAACGTTGTGGTTGACAAGCCGATGTGTGTCAGCTCGTCGGAGATTGCCGAGTTGATGAAGCTGGCCGTGACTCGAGGCGTGATGCTTGCACCATTCCATAGCCGGCGCTGGGACAGCGATTTCCTGACACTCAAGAAGCTCTTGCAAGATGGACCGCTGGGGCGGCTGGTTTATCTCGAGTCCAACATGGATCGCTGGCGGCCCGCACCGACGGCACGGATGCCGTGGAAAAATGAGCCGGCGCAGGGCGGCCTGTTGCTGGACTTGGGAACTCACCTGGCCGACCAGCCACTGGCGCTGTTCGGAAATCCAGAGGCGGTGGACGCGGAGATCAAACGTGAGCGTGACGGAGTAGGATCGAATGACTGCTTTACGCTTCGGCTCCGCTATCCGGGCATGACGGTCGTTGTGTCGGCAAACACTCTTTCTACGCTGGAGCGGCACCGCTACCACCTGCGCGGCACCAAGGGAAATTATTGGAAGCGCGGAATTGATCCGCAGGAGGCGGCTCTCAGCCGAGTTACCCGCGTGGGCGATGGACCGTGGGGACAAGAGCCTACTGCGGATTGGGGAACGCTTTGCGTGGATGTGGATGGCGGCCTGGTTACCCGTCCCATCGAGCCCATCCCCGGAGACTACCGGCTTTACTACGCGATTGTTCGCGATGCGCTGCTGGGGAAGGGGCCGGCGCCGGTTTCTGCATTGGCCGCGTGGCGGGTGGCGCGGCTGCTGGAGTGGGCTGCGGAGAGCGCTGAGCAGCGGCGCGAAGTGGTGTGCGACTGGAGCGAAGAGCCGAATTGATTGGTTGAGTTACTGGCCGAAAGATTGAATTTACTTTAACTATTGGCGCCGGGTTCCTTTTCTATTAGCGGGACCCAGAAGCGGAACTTGGAGCCCTTGCCGGCGACGCTTGTAGCTTCGATGCCGCCGCTGTGGGCGGCGAGGATGGCGCGAGAAATTGCAAGGCCCATCCCGGAGCCTTTGCGGGCATTTGTTTTGTGCTTACCGCGATAAAACTTTTCAAAGATCAGGGGTAGGTCGAGGGCGTCGATGCCGGGACCATTGTCTTCCACGCAGAACTCGAGGCGGCTGGGTGTTCGCCGGCTGCTTAGAGTGATGTGACTCCCGGGAGGAGTGTGAGTGGCTGCGTTTTCGAGGAGGTGGCGGAGGACCCGGCCGAGCAGGTGCGGATCGAACCAGACGGGCTGGTCTGAATCTTCCGGTGCCTGCGGGGCGATTGTGACGCGGTGCTCGGCGAGGGCTTTGCGCGACCCTTCAACGGCCAGGTCGAGAAGTGCGTGGGGATGCTGGGGAACCAGGTTCACTTCGACCACATTGGCATCGATCTCGGCCATTTCGATGGCTTCGCCGATGAGCGAATCGAGGCGCGCAGCCTCTTCGTCGATGATGGCCACCATATCTTGCCGGCCGGCTTCGTCGAGGCCGCCGGACTGAAGCAGCGTGGTGGAAGCCGCACGGATCGAGGTGAGCGGGGTGCGCAGTTCGTGGGTGAGCGAGTCAGTGAGCGCGGTGCGGAGGCGCTCGCCCTCGCGGGCGGCTTCAGAACGTGCCGAGGCCTCAATGGCAATGGAGCGCGCAATTACGATGGCCACCTGGGCGCTTACCGCAGTGGCAACCTCGTGGGAAAGCTCGGCTTGCCTCCAGGCGATTGCACCGACCGGGCGCATGCCCAGCATCAAGGGCCTGCCGGTGAGGTCGCCGGGAATTTCAAGCGTGGTACCGGAACCCTGCGTGAGAGCTCGGAGGCTGGCTTGAATGCTCATGGGCAGTTCGGAGGTTGAGGCATAGAACCCGTCGCGGTCACAGACGTAGAGGACAACGCCATCGAGGGCGAAGATTCGATCGATGAGACGGGGCAGATCGCGGATGAGGCCCTCGGCGTCTTCATAAAGCATGAGTTCCTGGCTCAGTTCGTAGAGCCGCTCGACATCTTTTCGCCGCTGCTCGGCCTGGTGGGTCTGGCGTCGAGCCTTCTCTGCCACGCGGCTGACGACCAGGCAACAGGTGACGAAGGTGAACATGTCAACCCATTGCTGCGCGCCGGCGAGTTGAAATGTGTGAAAGGGAAGCAGGAAGAAGAAATCGAGGAAGACCGCACAAAGAGCCGCGATGTACAACGAGAGAGTGAGCCCGGCTTGAGTGGCCGACCAGACTACCAGTGCAAGAAATACTACGCCCGCAGTGGTTGAGTTGGCGCCCAGCCAGACCAGCGCCAGGGTCGTTAGCGCGGCCATCGCGGTGGCCATAATCCAATGAATTATCCCCCGCGAATCGGAGAGTCCTGCCATCAACTTCATCAGAGAAATGATACCCTTCGCTCCCGATGATGTAAGCTTCCGATGAAAGAAGAACTCTAATGCCTGGCAGAATTCTGGTAATCGACGACGAAACGCAGATTACGCGGGTGCTGCGCGCCGCGCTTTCAGCGCAGGGGTACGACGTGCGCACCGCCAACGATCCCGAGGAGGGGTTGCGGACCTTCAAGGACTGGCCGCCGGACCTGGTTATCACCGACCTGATGATGCCGGGGATGAGCGGGGTGGAGGTTTGCCGCGCCATCCGTTCTCATGGGTCGACGCCGGTGCTGGTTCTATCGGTTCGGGAACACGAGCGCTCGAAGGTGGAGGCGTTGGATGCCGGCGCCGACGACTACGTGACCAAGCCGTTCGGGATTCAGGAGCTGCTGGCGCGGGTTCGGGCACATTTGCGCCGCGCTCCGGAGCGCACCACATCGGCCATTGAGGCGGGCGACTTTGTGATTGACTCGAACGCTCACAGCATAACGGTGCAGGGCAAGCAAATCCACCTGACTCCGAAGGAATTCGATCTGCTGCTGCACCTGGCTCGCAACGCCGGCAAGGTTATGACGCACCGCGCGCTGCTGACCACGGTGTGGGGAGCGCAATCGGCACACCAGCCCGAGTATCTGCGCGTGTTTGTGGGACAGCTGCGCAAGAAGCTCGAAGGCGAGACGGGAAAACAGTACATCCAGACTGAGCCGTGGGTCGGCTACCGGTTTATCCCCGAGGGGTGGAGCGGGAACGAAGAGTAGTTCTTCGTTTCAATTGCTTTTCGGCTCCGGGCGCGCAGCCCGATCCCAGGGATAGCGGGCAATTCGCCACCCTTACGGAATATTTAGGAAATCCTTTCGATACTTATACCTGACACAACCCAGAATCAATCTTGTACCTGGCCGGATGCGTTCCGGCCGGAACTGTGAGATTTGCTATGCAGGATTTGACGATGTTGTTCTTCACGCTCGTTTTCTTCGCCTTGGCGTTTCTCTACGTCAAGGCATGCCAGAAGCTGAGGTAGCACCATGCAAATCGACCTTGTTACCGCAATTGCATTGATTCTGTCCGTACTTCTGCTGGCGTACCTGACCCTCACCCTGCTTTTCCCGGAGAAATTCTGACATGTCCGCCAATGGCTGGTTGCAGTTTGTCATTTACTCGCTTGTCCTGCTTGCGACCGTACGTCCGGTGGGCGTCTACCTTGCGCGCGTGCTGGAAGGGGAAGGTACCTGGCTGGACCCGGTGCTGCGCCCGTTCGAGCGGCTGATTTACAAGGTGTGCGGCGTGAGCTCGGAAAAGGAGATGAACTGGCGCGAGTACGCGTATGCCATGCTGGGCTTTGCGGCTGCGGGCATGGTCTTCACCTATGCCCTCGAACGGCTACAGGCATTCCTGCCGTGGAACCCCCAGGGACTGGCCGCCGTCGGTCCCGATCTGGCCTGGAACACGGCCGCCAGCTTTACCACCAACACAAATTGGCAGTCATATACGCCCGAGACCACCATGAGCTATCTCACCGAGATGGCCGGCCTCGCGACCCACAACTTCTGGTCGGCGGCGGGTGGCATCGTGGTAGCCGTGGCTCTCATCCGCGGCATCAAGCGGACCACCTTCGGCACCATCGGCAACTTCTGGGTGGACATGACGCGCACGACGCTCTACGTGCTGCTGCCGGGTTCGTTCATTTCTGCGCTGCTGTTGGTGGCGCAAGGCGTTCCGCAGAATCTGCACGCCTATACCGTGGCGCATCCACTTGAACAGCCCACCCAGGTCCAGACCATCGGGCAGGGGCCGGTGGCTTCGCAGGAAGCGATCAAGATGCTGGGCACCAATGGAGGCGGATTCTTCAACGCCAACAGCGCCCATCCTTATGAGAACCCGACGCCGTTTTCAAATTTCCTTCAAATCTTGTCGATTTTTATCATCCCAGCGGGGCTCACCTACACACTGGGGCGGATGACCGGCTCGCCGGGCCACGGCTGGGCGGTGCTGGCAGCCATGTTCGTACTGTTTGCCGCTGGATTCACCGCTGTCTACTGGGCCGAGTCGCAGCCCCATCCGCTGATTCACGGCGCCGCGCAGACCCACACCTTAACCGCGCCGGGAGGCAACATGGAGGGCAAGGAGGTGCGCAACGGAATTGCCGAAAGCTCCCTCTTCGCCACCATCACGACCGACGCCAGTTGTGGCGCCGTCAACGGAATGCATGACAGCTTTACCCCGCTGGGCGGCATGGTGGTGCTCATCAACCTCATGTTCGGCGAGGTGGTCTTCGGCGGCGTCGGTTCGGGCATGTACGGCATGCTGATCATGGTGGTGCTCTCGGTCTTCATCGCCGGCCTCATGGTAGGCCGCACCCCCGAGTACCTGGGCAAGAAGATCGAGTCCTACGACATGAAGATGACCATGCTCTACGTCCTTATCTTCCCGCTCATCATCCTCACGTTCACGGCCATTTTCGTGCTGTTGCCCAACATCGGGCTTTCCAGCCTGAACAACGCAGGGCCGCACGGCTTCACCGAGATCCTCTACGCCTTCACCTCCGCGGCGGCCAACAACGGCTCGGCCTTCGCTGGACTGAATGCCAATACATGGTGGTACAACGTGATGCTGGGCTGCACGATGCTGGGCGGGCGCTTCCTCATGTCGGTCCCGGTGCTGGCCCTGGCCGGCAACCTGGCAAGCAAGAAGAGCGTGCCTCCCTCGCCCGGTACCTTCCCAGTCAATACCGCGCTGTTTGCCGCGCTGCTGGTCAGCGTGATCCTTATTTTGAGCGCCCTTACCTTCTTCCCGGCCTTAAGCCTGGGACCGATTCTCGAACACCTGCAGCTTCATGCAGGACAGGTTTTCTAACCAATACCGAACAAGGAAAAGGCGAAACGGACTGTCATGGTTGAAAAGAAGAGTCTTTGGAACACGGAAATCATGGCCCAGGCGCTGCTGGAATCGGTGCTCAAGCTCAATCCGCGCGGCATGGTGAAGAACCCGGTGATGTTTGTCGTCGAGGTCGGCAGCGTGCTTACCACGGTGCTGCTGATCGACAACACAATCCATCACCGCCCCGGCTTCGGGTTCAACCTCCAGATCACTCTCTGGCTGTGGTTCACGGTCCTGTTTGCCAACTTTGCCGAGGCCATGGCCGAGGGGCGCGGCAAGGCCCAGGCCGACACACTGCGCAAGGCCAAGGGCGAGACGATTGCGAAACGGTACACTGCCGACGGCGCTTTTGAAGAGGTCACCAGCGGATTGCTTCGCGTGGGCGATGTGATCTACGTGGAAGCGAACCACTACATTGCAGGCGACGGTGAAGTGATTGAGGGAGTGGCCTCGGTGGACGAGTCGGCCATCACGGGCGAGTCGGCTCCCGTGATCCGCGAGGCCGGCGGCGATCGCTCGGCGGTTACCGGCGGGACGAAGGTGCTGTCGGACTGGATCAAGGTTCGCATCACGTCCAATCCCGGCGAGACATTTCTGGACCGCATGATCGCGCTGGTCGAGGGCGCATCGCGCCAGAAGACGCCCAACGAGATCGCGCTGAGTATTCTGCTTTCCGGGTTGACCATCGTGTTTCTACTTGCCGTGGTCACGCTGCAGCCCTTCTCGATGTACTCCAAGGCGCCGCAGACGATTTTCGTGCTGGTTTCGCTGCTGGTGTGCCTGATTCCCACCACCATCGGTGGGCTGCTTTCGGCCATTGGAATTGCCGGCATGGACCGCCTGGTGCAGTACAACGTGCTGGCGATGAGCGGACGCGCTGTGGAGGCAGCCGGCGACGTGAACACTCTGCTGCTGGACAAAACCGGCACCATCACACTGGGCAATCGCCAGGCTACCGAGTTCATGCCTGCACCGGATGTAAGTGATGAGCGGCTGGCGAACGCTGCGCAACTGGCTTCGCTTTCGGACGAAACGCCCGAGGGACGGTCCATCGTTGTGCTGGCAAAGGAGAAATACAATCTTCGCGGACGCGAGCTGGAAAACATGCATGTTGAGTTCGTCCCCTTCACCGCGCAGACTCGCATGAGCGGTGTGAATCTTCCCGGCACGCGCATCCGCAAAGGCTCAGTGGACGCGATTACGCGATTCCTGGAAGACCAGGGATCGTCGCTGCCGCAGAAGGTTCGCGACCATGTGGAAGAAATTGCGCGCGCGGGCGGTACGCCACTGGTGGTGGCGGAGAACGCATCGGCTTTGGGCGTGATCTACCTGAAGGATATTGTGAAGGGTGGTTTGAAGGATCGGCTTGCTCGGCTGCGCGCGATGGGGATTCGCACCATCATGATTACCGGCGACAATCCTTTGACAGCCGCCGTGATTGCACGCGAGGCCGGCGTGGACGACTTTCTGGCCGAGGCCAAGCCCAAGGACAAGATGGACCTGATCAAGCGCGAGCAGGCGAAAGGCAAGCTGGTGGCGATGACCGNNCCGGCACGCAGGCCGCGAAAGAAGCCGGCAACATGGTGGATCTGGACTCGAATCCGACCAAGCTGATTGAGATTGTCGAGATTGGGAAGCAGTTGCTGATGACGCGCGGTGCGCTGACTACTTTCTCGATTTCCAACGACGTGGCCAAGTACTTTGCCATCATCCCAGCGATGTTTGCCGGAGTGTTTCCGGTGCTGGGAGTGCTGAACATCATGTACCTACATTCGCCGCAGTCGGCGATTCTGTCGGCGGTCATCTTTAACGCGATCATCATTGTGGCGCTGATTCCGCTGGCGCTGAAAGGTGTGAAGTACGAGCCCAAGGCCGCCGAGATATTGTTGCGCAACAACCTGCTGATTTACGGCGTGGGCGGAATTATTGTGCCCTTTATCGGCATCAAGGCTATTGACCTTTGTCTTGTCGCGATGCATCTGGCGTAGTACCGCGACCGCCTGGACATGTAACATCCCAGGTCTCAAAAGCGAGACCTGGGGCACCCGCCGTCAGGAGATTTGATATGCATTCAGTTTCGAGTAAATTGATTTTGGAGAAAGACTCGACCCATCACGATGGTCTGGGCACATCCAATGCGCAGGCGGGGTCGGGCGGTCATTCCGTTTGGAGGACGTCGATCCTGTTCACGCTCGTGACCGCGGTCCTGCTGGGAATTGGCTATCCGCTGTTGGTTACGGGCATTGCCGCCGTGATGTTTCCGCACAAGGCGGGCGGGAGTCTGATTCTGAAGAACGGACAGGTGATTGGATCGGAACTGCTGGCGCAGAGCTTTACTTCGGACCGCTACTTTCATCCTCGGCCCTCGGCTGCGGGGAACGGCTACGATGCAACGGCCTCGGGCGGAACGAATCTTGCACAGTCGAATGCGAAGCTGGTTCAGCGCATCCAAGGGGACATTGACAAACTGGCCGCGGAGAATCCCGGCAAGCCTGTACCGATCGACATGGTGACCACATCGGGCTCGGGACTGGACCCGGACATTACTCCCGACAATGCCTATTACCAGGCGGCGCGCGTCGCCAAGGCACGCGGACTAACGGAAGACCAGGTGAGTGCGTTGATCAAGCAGCACACTGCGGGACGCGACCTTGGGCTGCTTGGTGAACCGCGCGTCAACGTTCTGGACCTTAATCTCGCACTCGACCAAATGGCGAAATAGTTTGAAATAGCGGCGGCTCCCCCATGCGCACTCCTGAGCGGGATGGCCCTTCCGGGCTATCCCGTATTTTTTGTTGCGGGATGCAGGCTTGCGGCGGCAGGGTTTGCCAGGCTGCGAAATAATAGAGCGGATGCAAACAACAAAAGCTCAGTTGGATGCCGTTGGGTTCGATTTCGGCACTACAAACAGTTCAGTCGCGCTTGTGAACGGAGAATCCGAGGTGCGGCTTGCCTCGTTCCCGTCGCTCGGAGCGCAAGTAGAGTCATTTCGCTCCGTCCTTTATCTTGAACAATTCAGGACAGGAAACGGGCTGCGGAGAACGCCCGCGTTCACAGGCCCAGCCGCGATTGAGCGTTATCTCCAGGCCGAAGAAAAAGGGCGTCTGATCCAGTCGCTCAAGTCTCATCTTTCCAGCCGATCGCTCACAGGAACGGAAATATTTGGCCGCCGCTACAAGCTGGAAGACCTGATCTCCCGCATGCTCGGCGATTTGCGNNCTGCGGGAGGCATTTGCAGCTGCCGGCTTTGAACGTGTGGATTTCGAATTAGAGCCGGTTGCGGCAGCCTGCGCCTATGAGGCTACGCTTGACCATGACGAATTGATTTTGATTGGCGACTTTGGCGGGGGCACGAGCGACTTTTCGTTGCTGCGTGTCGGTCCAGATGTTCGCCGCCGCGGGCGCACTCCGCAGGATCTGCTCGGCAACAGCGGAGTGGGGCTCGCCGGAGATGCCTTTGACGCGCGCATCGTTCGCAAACTCGTCTCGCCCGCACTGGGATCGGACTCTGAGGCACGCTCGCTGAATAAGTTGCTGCCCGCTGTTCCGGCGTGGATTTATGCGAACCTTGAGCGCTGGCACTATCTCTCATTTTTGCGCACAAACAACGTTCGGGAGATTCTGAAAAGTGCACGTATTCGAGCGCTGGAGCCGGAAAAGATTCAGGCATTGATTACGCTCATTGAAGAAGACCTTGGCTACCAGCTTCACCAGGCAGTGCAGCAGGTCAAGTTCGAACTGTCGCGCAGCCACAGCGCCGAATTCCGCTTTCGCGACGGCAGCATGGACCTGCGCATTCCCGTCACGCGCAGCGACTTTGAGTTATGGATCGAGGGTGATTTGCAGGCCATCGAGGATGCGGTTGACAAGCTCATCAAAGCATCCGGCATCGATCCTCGTGAGGTCGACCGCGTATTCCTTACCGGCGGGAGCTCATTCGTGCCCGCAGTGCGCCGCATTTTTGAAACTCGTTTCGGCAAGGATCGCATTCGCAGCGGCAACGAGTTTACTTCCGTTTCGCACGGTCTGGCCTTGCGCGCGGCGGAGTCCCTGCGCCAAGTCTCGTAAAAGCCTTCAAGTCGGGGGCTGAAGCCCGCTTGATTTTTTCCGCGTAGCTTAGGGGCCCGAGGGCTCTTGCTCCCTCGGATTGGTTGCGCCTTTCCATGCGCAATCCCCGAACAAGGCTAGACTTCTCGGCGGCCTTCGAGGGCGCGGGCCATTGTTACTTCGTCGGCGTATTCGATGTCGCTGCCGGCGGGGACACCGGTGGCGATGCGGGTGATGCGGACGGGAAAGCTGCGCAGTGCGGCGGCCAGCCAGTTTGCGGTGGCCTCGCCTTCGAGCGTGGGACTGGTGGCAAGAATTACTTCGTCCACTTCGCCGCGCTCGACTCGGGATACAAGAGTTCCGGCGCGCAACTGCTCGGGGCCTACACCGTGGAGCGGAGAGAGGGTTCCGTGGAGAACGTGGTAGACACCGTGAAATCCGCGTGTGCGCTCGACAGATTCGATGCTGGTGGGTTCCTCGACCACGCAGACGAGGCGCTGGTTGCGGGTAGGGCTGGCGCAATAGGCGCAGGGGTCGATGTCGGTGACGTTGTTGCAGACGGAGCAGAGGCGCAGACTTGCCTTGAGACCACGCACGGCTTCAGCCAGGGCCGCGGCGTCGTCGTCCGTGGCGCGCAGTATGTGGAAGGCGAAGCGCTGGGCACTCTTTGTGCCGACGCCGGGGAGCTTCTTCAGTTCTTCAATGAGCCGGGCCATGGGCTCGGCATAGCGTGACAATTTTCTGCCTCCATCTTTCTTGGCTGCTGGGAGTTTCTCTCAGGCTCCGAGGCCGGGAATCTTGAGGCCGCCTAACATGCCTTGCACGCTGGATTGGATGGCTTCGTCAGCCTTGCGTCCGGCTTCGTTGATGGCTGCGACTACCAGGTCCTCGAGCATTTCGACGTCGGGCTGGCCGCCGCTGAGTCCGATGACTGCCGAAGGATCGATGCGCAGCTTGAGGAGTTGCTTCTTGCCATTCATGGTGGCGGTCACGGCGCCGCCACCGCTGGAGGCTTCGACGACGGTTTCTCCCAACTTGCGCTGGACTTCCTCCTGCATCTGGTTTGCCTGGCTGAGCATTTCGGACATTTTTAGGGGATTGAACATTACCTGGTCTCCTGAAGTGGTACTCCTGCTTCGATGGTGCGCTTACTTCTGATGAAGATCGACCACGCTTCGGACCTCTGCCTTGAAAATTTCCTTTGCACGCTGAACCAGCGGATGGGCGAGAGCTGCCTCCTGTACGCTGCCTGCCAGGGGTGCGGCCACCGGAGCCGCGGCCTGAGCCGTGCCCTCGCCGGGGACGACCATGAAGCGCGAGGGTGCGCCGAGCCGCTGCAATTCCTGGCGGATGATCTTCTCTGCCGCGGCGTTCACCGTGAGGCTGAGCATCTTCTTGCCGACTCCAGGTACTTCGATGCGCACACTGGAGGTATCGAGCACCCATGTGGAGGCGCCAAGCAACTGCGCGGCTGAACTGTGGCCGGCATGGACGAGCGCGCTGCCGATCCCATGGCGCAGCGAGTCAATTGTGGGAGCGAGGCCAGGAGTTGGGTTGGGAACTGTTGAAGCTGGAGCGGAGGTTTCGGGAGCTTTGGCGAGCGCACCTTCAGTGAGCGTTGCGGTCTCAGCATAGCCGATTGACGGAGTTGCGACGGCGGGGAAGGGAGCGAGTTCCCGATGCTGGCTGGTCGATGTGTCGGTGGCCGTCGAAGGTGATGGGCGCTCCATTGCGGCGACCGGGCTGGCCGCGGTGCTCTGTTTGAGACTCGGAGCGGAACTCCAGCTACTCGGCGCGAACGGCGAGATGGATGGCGGAGCTTGTGGCGCAGCAGGCGCGGATGCGACGGGTGAGCGCGACGGGCCGGATGCACGCGGAGTGGTGTGCGCGGCGGGCGTGCGGGCTCCGGCGCCGCTGGCTACGCCGCTGAGCAGTTCCTCAATGGGAAGCAGGCGCTGCGCATGAATCAGCTTGAGCAAGCCCAGTTCGAGATGGAAGCGCTGCTCCTGGCGGTAGTTCAGATCGTCGAAGGTGCGCAACACGATTTGGAGATTGCGGGTGAGTTCTTCCTCGGTAAACAGCAGTGCGGTGCGCGCGGCGCGGGCTCGTTCGTCGCCGGAGATTTGGAGAAGCTGGGTCTCAGCGCCGCCAAGCTTGGCCATGAGTGTGTTGCGCAGATATCGGACCATTTGCCGGGCCAGCGAGGAGGGGCTGTGGCCAGCGTTGACGAGGATGTTCACCTGTTCCATCAACTCGGCACTCTGGCCGGCTGCTACGGCCTCAAGCAGCCGCTCGAAGACAGCATTGGGCACTGAGCCCATCAGCTCGCGAATCTGCACGGCGGAGAGCACGGGACGGCCATCTTCGACGGGTGCGGATGCGATGGCCTGGTCCATGATGGAGAGCGCGTCGCGCATGGAGCCGTCGCCGGCTTCGGCGAGCAGGGCGAGAGCGGTCTGTTCTGCCGTGACCTGTTCCTGGACGGCAATCATTTTCAACTGGGCAAGAATGTCGTCGAATTTGACGGCGTGAAAACTGAAGTGCTGGCAGCGGGAGCGAATGGTTTGAGGAATGTCTTCAGGCTGCGTGGTGGCCATCATGAAGATGACGTGGGCGGGAGGCTCTTCCAGGGTTTTGAGCAGCGCGTTGAAGGCGGCATCGGTGATCTGATGGGCCTCGTCGAGGATGTAGATCTTGTAGCGATCACGGGCAGGGGAGTAGCGGGCCGCGTCGCGGAGTTCGCGAATCTCGTCAATACCGCGGTTGGTTGCAGCGTCGATTTCGATTACGTCCACGGCATTGCCCAGGCGGATTTCGGTGCAGGAGTCGCAGATGCCGCATGGCTCAGGGGTCGGACGGGTCTCAGTGCCAATCTCGGTGCGGCAGTTGAGGGCCATGGCCACGATGCGGGCGATGGTGGTTTTGCCGATGCCGCGGTGGCCGGAAAAGATGTAGCCGTGCGCGATGCGGTTCTGGCTGAGCGCATTCATCAGGGTGCGTGTGACGTGATCCTGGCCGGCCACGTCGGCAAACCTTTGCGGACGGTATTTTCTGGCCAGAACCTGATAACCCATGCGTGTACGCGCTCCCTGAGGGCCGCCGGGAAAAATCAAGCGACCTAGAGGCGATTGTATCGTTCCGGGGTGGGCATGCGGCGAGTGGACGGGAGGTGGAAAAACCCGGTGACGGGATGCAGCAACCTAGCGCGAGGTGGCGCTGAATGGATCGATGTTCAGGAGGTGCATGACGGAGTTGTCGAGGAAGGGAGTGGGAGTGAAGGTGAGCAGGAAGATTGCGATGCCGATGACTCCCATTACCAGACGGCCGCGGCTGAGGCTGGTTTCGACGGTAACCTTAGGATGACGCATGGCCGGAATCAGGAGGAAGGAGCCCCAGAGGATCCAGCCCACCCAGAAGACTGCTCCGGCCACGAAAAGCACGAAGGGTAGAAGGTTGGTAAAAATCTTGTGAACACGGGGCGAAATGGCGTAGAGGATGTGTCCCCCGTCCAATTGACCGCCGGGGATGAGGTTCAATGAGGTGATAAAGAGGCCGATCCATCCTGCGACCAGCACCGGGTGCGGAGCAATGTGTGCGAATGAAGGGACAGATGGGTCCCATTGCACCAACAATGCGTGCAGAAGCCGGATGGTGAGCGGTTCGCTTCCGAAGACTACGAGGGCGTCGGGGGCGTTCGCTGACGAGTGGAAACTGAGCACAAAGCCCACGCCGACGGCCACGGCTGAAGCCAGATAACCGGGAAGGGGGCCGTAGATTCCCACATCCATGAGTGCGTTGCGGCTGGGTATGCGGGATCGGATTTGAATGACGGCGCCGGCCGTTCCGCTGAGCGTGGGAGCCGGCAGGATCCAGGGCAGAGTGGCGCGAATGCCATGGGCGCGGCAGGCGAAGTAATGGCCGAATTCATGGATAAGCAGAATGCCAAGCAGGGTGGAGGAAAAAGCCCAGCCAGTACTGTACAGGTGGGGATGATCGGTGAGCCATCCCCAGGGCCAGAGGTCGGTCTCCTGGACCACCGGGGGCTTGCCTTCAAGGAAATTCTGCATGAACCGGGCGCCGTTGGCTGTGGTGGTTACCACAGTGGCGGCAAACAGCAGAACAGGCAGGCCATACTCCCGAAAGGTTGAGCGCACCAGACTCCTCATGGCCCACAGAGAGGCTGAAGAAAGTTACACCCGTCTGCGGCGCAGGCACACACAGAGCCTGATTGCAGGGCAGCTCATGTCAAGATCACCCGCCAGCCGCGTCTGCCTGGGGCAGCCAAACTGATCCCGCAGATGTGCGCATTCAGGATTTGTGCGCGGCGCCATTCTCGATGGAATGCAGTTCCTTGCCGGGTTTGAAGCGCACGGCCTTTCCGGGGGCGATGCTGACCTCGGTTCCGGTACGGGGATTGCGGCCAATGCCGGTTTTGCGGGCGCGGACGCTGAAAACGCCAAATCCGCGCAGTTCGATGCGCTCGCCGGCAGTCAGGGCCTGCTTCAAGCCCTCGAAGACTGTATCGACCGCTGCTTCCGCCTTGGTGCGCGGCAGGCCGGTGCGCTCGATTACTTGATGGACGATGTCCTGTTTAATCAATGGGGTACCCTCGCTGGCGTGACTGGTATTGACTGTACTACGGCTTACAGTGGAGATGCTACAGATTTTGCTTCGAATATGGAACAGGGGAAAGGGTATTAAGTCATTTTTTATGCTGAGGAAAAGCAGACGGTTTCATTTAGGCATGATTGCGTGGCCCGCGCGCGGTTACACGTGAGGCGATTTCAATTGTCAAGGTACAGTGGCTTTCCGTAAGATAAATTTTCAGTTTGAAGCTCAAGTCAGCAATATTTTCCGGAAGAGAAACTCATCTTCGGAGCAGGAGTTGCATGTCGATTCAGAGTGACCGATGGATCAGGGAACAGGCCATAAAGCATCGCATGATTGAGCCCTTCAGCGAGAAGCAGGTGGCGAGTGGAGTTATCTCCTATGGGCTTTCTTCCTACGGATACGACCTGAGAGTTTCTGACGAGTTCAAGATATTTACTAATGTAAACAGCGCGATTATCGATCCCAAGGCCTTCGACGAGCGTTCATTTGTCTCGGTGCAGGCCGAGTCGGTAATCATACCGCCCAACTCTTTCGCGTTGGCTCGGTCAGTGGAGTACTTTCGAATTCCCCGGGATGTATTAACGATCTGCGTTGGCAAGTCGACCTACGCGCGCTGCGGAATCATTGTGAACGTAACGCCGTTTGAGCCGGAGTGGGAGGGATATGTGACCCTCGAGATCTCGAATACCACTCCTCTACCGGCCAAGGTATACGCCAACGAAGGGCTGTGCCAGATTCTATTCTTTCGCTCCGATGAGGCCTGCGAGGTCAGCTACGCCGACCGCAAGGGCAAGTACCAGGGACAACAGGGAATTGTGCTTCCCAAGCTTTAGAGGTTGTCGTTGGCAGGCTGCTCGGGCGGAATGCTCGGGCGGAATCAATGGACGAAAGGAAAAATTTGACGGTTGGAGCGGCGTGAGCCTGATATCTGCCGTTAGAGAAACAGCTCTCCGGAATTCAGACTGCCGACAGGAGACGCACTATGTCTGCGAATCGCAATCCCGGCCCAATCCGCATTGGATTGGTGACGGACGAGCCGATACGGCTTGCGGGGCTCGCGAGTATCTTCGACCAGCCTGCCCGAGGTGGCCATGCAGGACTCGTTCCGGTTCCCGGACCGCTGACTGAGCTGCTGGCCGCTAAGGCACTGAAGTACCTTGTTGTCGACTTGAATTCCTCTTCCGGCGGACTGAAAGCCCTGGAGGACATTCGGAGCGCGCGTCCCGATATCCGGTTGATTGTGATCGGACCCGGCGGCGATGAAGAATTGGTCCAGAATTCGATCATTGCCGGTGCCAGGGCCTACCTGGACCTGAATGCCGGACCTGAAATGGTGCGCATGGCGATCGAGGTGGTTACCGAAGGGTCGATTTGGGCACCGCGCAGGCTACTTTCCAAACTCATTGATCGGCTGCTCAAGGTCTCCGACCCT
>PKXI01000425.1 GCA_003133425.1 Acidobacteriaceae bacterium | reverse complement strand
GCAAGTACAAGTTCAAGCCGGCCATGCGCGATGGCAAAACGCCAGTACCCGTATACGTCAACGTCGAGGTCAACTTCCGCCTGTATTAGGCTTCAGAGCGACTTGGTAACAAAGGGCGGGGCGCCATTTGNNCTTTTTGTTTTGCTGCGAGACGCTGATGGTTGCCGGATCAGCAGAATTCACGAAATCGCCGGTAATCTTCAGACTGAAACAGGGCGATAATCTGCAGTCCGTTCCGGAGGTAATAGCACCAAAGTGCAGCCGCAAGTGCATTAAGGTCAATGTTTTTAGTAGGTGATCTCTATCTTGTGGTTGAAAAGGGAGAGGCCAAGGGCAGCATCCCACGGTAGTTGTATTGATGCACCGTCGGAATTCCCATACTGTTTGGTCCACGAGGCATTTGATAGCTCTGCGGCGCCAGTCACCGTCTGACCCGGGTTCGCGGTGTGGCTCAGGCGGAGTGCGTCGTTGAAGGTAAGCGAACCGTCACTCATCCCCATGGCCCGGAGTGGCTGGTTCACAAGGAGAACGTATGAAATTTAAAGCGTACGTGCTGGTGATGGGTCTTTCTCTACTAGGTTATTGGACACTCGGTCTTTTTAATTTTCCCGTTTCTGGTTCCCAGATGCAGACCTCCTCAAACAAGGTGGTTGAAGATCAGGTGACCCAGTACAACATCTCAGTAAGAGCCGGCACAAAGATGGATAGATGCGTTCAGGCCGGCTTCGTTGCCTCGGCATACAGCCAGGCCAAGGACGAACCGAACTGGGAGGAATGGACGCGCATACGGCATGACGACTGCAAGGCAGCCGGTCTGCCTCAGTAGTTTGTATTCCGGCAGGAAGAGCAGCCTTCTCATATGCCTGACAAAAGCGCTGCTTAACCCTCAGCCCGGATTGCGTGGGATCTTAAATGACGACGTAGATAATGCAAGAAAAGAAAGTTAAATAAAACAATCGCCAAGACAGAAAAGGCCCTTTCGGGGGCCTTTTCTGTTGGATTTCGCGCGATTTCAATTGCGCACCCGCAGAGATTCAAACCCCCGACCTACTGATTCGTAGTAGAGCTGGTTATCCGGAAGCTATTAAAAAAACAAGATATTTCCGCAATTCATCGATTGTGTCACCCACAACACGCGGAGCAGCCGGCTTATTCGCCGAGAGAAATCAGTATCCTGTTCACCTCAAACGAGTTGATGTCAGTAGCGACCTGTCTAATCTCAAGGTTGCCTTTGGAGACGAGAAGCCTGAATGTAGCCAGTAGGCGAAATATAGCCAGATGAGGATATTTAATGGTGGAGGGGTGGCAAGCACAGATATTTGCGCGCCAGTTGGAGGGCGCGTCCGGAAGCTGCGGAAGGGAAGTGGCTGGAGTCAAGACGGCCTCGCTCGACACGCGGATTTGGAGCCGCCGTACATTAGTAACGTCGAGCGAGGACGCAAGAATCCATCGCTTCGATCACTGGAGATTTTCGCCACTTGTTTTGAAATGAGCATTCCGCATTTTCTGCAAGGGGTCTGAGATGCCGGAGCATCGATATATCAAGCTGCTTGAAGCGTTGGCTGACTGCTCTCGCAGATTCCCGTGAAGAGGAAAGTTTGATAATATGAGGAAGTCGATAGTGTGCGCCCGTAGCTCAGCTGGATAGAGTATTTGGCTACGAACCAAAGGGTCGGGAGTTCGAATCTCTCCGGGCGCACCATTTGACCTCCTCCAACCCAAATACGATCGGTTTTTGACCTCAATTTTTCGTTTCACTGTATTTTGCTGTATTTTGCGCCCTTAGCTCAGCTGGATAGAGCGTCTGGCTACGAACCAGAAGGCCGGGAGTTCGAATCTCTCAGGGCGCACCATTTCATCCAACACAGCGCGTTTTCAGTTGGATCAAGACCTGGATTCGTACTCTTCTGCGCTCGTAGCTCAGCTGGATAGAGCATCACGCTTCGAACGTGAGGGTCGGGGGTTCGAACCCCTCCGAGCGCACCAAATAACTATCGACCAATTATCAGGGATTGGACAGAGGCGCAATCCGCCGCTTCAAGCAGCAAGCGTGGGCTGCGGCGGCGGAGGAATCAGCGGCAGCTCCTCAGTTATCTCCAGGCCGGTCAGCCGGATGAGCTTGGTCACAGTCGCGGTGTTGAGCCGGGTGGCGTCAAACTCCACGCGCAATGTGCGTGCATCGGTATCGATGCTGATGCGGCGAATGCCATAAACATCGCGCGTGCCGGCCAGCGCAAAGGTCACCGACTCGGTCGGTGGCGTGCTGTAGCGATAAAGAATCTCCACCGTGGTCATAAGCCAATGATACCAAGATCAGCACGGTTGAACGGTTACCCGCTTGGTGCGTGTGCGCAAACAAAATCCCCGCACGCAGCAGATTTTCAAACCTTGGAAATTGAGACCGGGTCGCTCGTCAGCACCTTTATCGCGAGCTTAAAGCGTGCTGAGGAACGCGCGAATCTCAGGATCGGACCAGTCCTGAGCGCCAACGTACTTGCTCCGGATAATACCTTTGCGGTCGATAACGTAGGTCTCGGGCCACATGTCCGTATGGAAGAGCTTTGCGGCAGATTCAGTGGGATCACGCACGGTGATCAGGTCCACGTGGCGCCGCGCAATGAAGTGTGTGTAGGCATCGGGGTCTTCGTCAATGCTTACGGCCAGGATAACTAGATTCGGCTGGTCGCGATGCAGTTGGAGAAGGGAAGGCAGTTCCACCAGGCAAGGCTGGCACCATGTCGCCCAAAAGTTCAGCAGCACAACCTTCCCGCGATAATTCGCCAGGTGGACCGAGGTCGTTCCGTCCGAGACAGTGAAATCGGGTGCGGGCTTATCCGTCTGCGCTGGATGGGCGCCGCGGTTGCAGGCAGACAAAATGGCCAGCGGGAGGATTACAAAATAGGCGAGAGAACGAGGGAGCCGCACATACTTATAATACGGAGCGACAGGCCAGAAACGAAAGTGTGAGGCGCAATGGGGAAGGACGAACCTGATTTAAGTGGAGCAGCCGGGGGCGGAGGTTGGAAACCGGTCCTTGGCCTCTCCGATGAGCCGACAGCGCCAGTCGACTGGCGGGAGTGGGCCGGCAAGGCCGTTGCAGGCACGGTATTCGCGCAGCCGGAGCCGGAGCAACTGATCGAGCTCACCGTCATCATCCCTGCGCGCGACGAGCAGGATTGCCTTGGCGCGTGCCTGCANNGTTGTGGACGACCACTCCAGCGACCGGACAGCGGAGATTGCGCGCGGTTTTGCCGGGGTGGCAGTACTCGAAGCAGGAAAGCTGGAGCCAGGATGGACCGGCAAGGCAAACGCCATCTGGACAGCCGCCACGCATGCCAGGGGGCGTTGGCTGCTCTTCACCGACGCTGACACCGTGCACGAGCCGGGAAATCTGCGCCGGGCTATGCACGAGGCGGAGCGCCACAAAGCAGGCATGCTGAGCTATTCGCCGCGGCAGATGGTGGGCGGCCTCGCCCAGCGGTCGCTTATGCCCCTGGTCTTCTGCGAACTGGCGCTGGCCTACCCGCCTGCCAAGGTCTCCGATCCGAACCAGCGAATTGCCGCGGCCAACGGTCAATTCCTCCTTGTTGAGCGCGAGGCTTATCGGCGCCTTGGAGGACACGCCAGCGTAGCGGACAAGGTTCTGGAAGACGTGGAACTGGCATATCTGGCCAAGCGGCGCAGAGTCGGGTTGCAATTCCGGTACGCGGATGATGCGGTGGCCACGCGCATGTACCGCACCACGGCCGCAATGATTGAAGGATGGACGAAGAACCTGGCGCTGCTGTTTGACAACACCCTGGCCTTATCCCTGTGGCGAGCACTGGATTTTCTGCTGCTTTTCGGCCTTCCGGTGCTGGCCGTTGAGCTTTGGAACGCGCGCCTGGGGGCACACTCGCTTGAGTGGCTCGGCGCCGGCTGGTTACTGGCCGCCTTGTGGCTGCGGACGCTATTCCGCTTCTATGCCCGCGCAGCCAAATCGAACTTCCCATTCGTGGATTGCGCACTGTCGCCATTGGGGTTGCCCTTGTTTGTGGTCCTGCTTTACCGAAGCTGGTTTCAGCACCGGATTCTGAAACAGGTAAGCTGGAAAGGCCGGAGCTATAAGGCCTGAAGTGCGGTCTCCAGCTTCTGGCTGTCCATGTGTGCCATCGCGGAACCAGGTTGGCAGAAAAGCACGTCCGAAGCTCAAAGCTGAGAGCTTTCTCCTCAAAGTTGAAGCGAATCCGCAGTTTGCAGCATCTTCTTAACAGAGGGGTCGAAATGATTTTCTTAACTCGGCGGGCGACCTTCTCCGCTTCGCACTACTACTGGAACGAAAACTGGGCGGCTGAAAAGAACGAACAGGTGTTCGGGCGCTGCGCCAATCGCAACGGTCACGGGCACAACTACACACTGGAGGTGACTGTCGCTGGCGAACCTGACCCCGTGACCGGTTTCGTCGTCGATCTCAAGTGGCTCAAAGATGTGATGGAGCAAAAAGTGCTCGCTGCCTACGACCATCGGCATCTAAACCTTGAGGTGCCTGAGTTTGCCGGGTCAAAGCTCATCCCGACCACAGAGAACATCGCGATTGCCGCGTGGAAACGTCTCGAGCCGGCAATCGCAGCAGCCGGCGGTGCCCGCTTAACCTGTGTGCGAATCTACGAGACGCCTGAGATTTTTGCCGAGTATCGAGGGCAGGCGTGAAAGCTTATTTTGGCCGCCGCTACATGCTCAGTGCGAGCCATCGGCTGCAGGCAGACACCCTCACGCCGGAGGAGAATCAGGCCGCGTATGGAAAATGCAACAACCCCCATGGCCACGGACACAACTATGTCGTTGAAGTGCTCGTCGGTGGACCGGTAGACCACGAGACCGGCATGGTCGTGAATCTGGCAGTGCTCGATGAAGTGGTGCGAAACAGAGTGACGGATCGTTTCGATCATACGAACCTGAATCTCGATCCGCTGTTTGCGAATCGCGTCCCGACCACCGAAAATCTATGTAGGGCGGTGTTTGGGCTTTTGAAAAGTGCGTTGCCGGTCGGCGAGCTGGAATATGTGCGCATAGAGGAGACCGAGAACAACTTCTTTCAGTGTTACGACGCAGGCTGAATGCAGAAGAGTTTTGGTTTTGAAAGGGCCAGCTTCGACGAGCAGCAAAGTGCGGAGCAGTTTTGAAAGGGCACGACTTTAGTCGTGCCGCAAGCGTTGCAAAATCAATGAGGGCTTTAGCCCCTGAGGGAATGCCGAATCGCTGTACAAGCTCATTCAGCGCTTCCTTTACCGACGCAAAACACCCCTGTTCCCCAAGGTGAGAGGAAAAACAATGGCGCAGCCGATTGCAGTTAGCAAGCCGATTCGCAGAGCAGTAGAAATCGACGAAGGACTGAGCGGGTTCACCACGCAGGAGATGTATCGCGAAATTCTCAGCCGGCTCGGCGAGGACGTCAGCCGCGACGGACTGGTGAATACGCCCGCCCGGGTCGAGAAGTCCATGGCCTTCCTGACCAAGGGCTACGACGAAGATCCAATGGCGATTCTGCGCGGTGCCATGTTCGACGTCGACTACGACGAGATGGTGATCGTCAAGGACATCGAGATGTTCTCCTTGTGTGAGCACCACATGCTGCCCTTCTTCGGCAAAGTACACGTCGCTTACATACCAAAAGGAAAAGTCCTCGGCCTCAGCAAGATTCCCCGCCTCGTCGAAGTGTTTGCGCGGCGCCTGCAGGTCCAGGAACGGCTCACTCGGCAGATCGCGGACGCAATTCAAGAGACGATTGCACCGCAGGGTGTGGGCGTGGTCATTGAGGCGCGGCACCTGTGCATGATGATGCGCGGAATTGAGAAGCAGCACTCGTCCACAGTCACGTCGGCGATGGTGGGCTGCTTCCAGCAGAAAGAGACGCGGACGGAATTTCTCTCGTTGGTTCGCCAATAGGATTCCGCTAACTGGCTAACTCGCTATCACCGCGAAGCGGTGTCCAACTTGCCGCACTTACCCAGAGACTTCTATCAATTCATACGATGAGCCGTCGACTCAGCGCGCTGGTCAATGGACATTTGTGCCTTCAGCAATGGCGAAATCGTTCTAAGCGCGAAGATAGCTCGTTCTCATCGCTTGAGCACCGGCTAGCGCCCGCTTCAATTTGCTGCTTTCCATCGCCACGATCTTTTCAAGCGTCGTGCGGCTTTCCCTGCGGTCGAGCACATTCTCCGCAATCATTCTCAATTGCTGCCAATCGTGCCAGTCGCCGATTTGATCCTTTACTTTTTCCAATGCATCCGCAAATTCAGGCTTTGCTGCTTCGGCGAGTTGCAGCACAATGCGCAGTTCCTTCACCTTGATGCGGAAAGCGTGGAGATTCTCCGCGTCTAATGCAGGCCAGCGGTTCAGCTCTTCCAAGAGCTTGTTTGCCGCGTCAGCATGCAACTGGTTGCCGGTGGTTTTGGCAGTCCTGCGAGCATTCTTTCTCTCGAAGCGCTCCTCAATCTCACTCGAAAATTCCTTCAGCCTTCGGCGAGCCACCGTTCCATGCCTTTTTACTTGCTCGAACAGCTTGCCCGCGCTCTCAATGCGCATGGCCCGCAAATGTTCCAGCAGAAGCGTCACGGAATCGTTGCGGCGGCCGCTGCCGAACCCGCGCGCCTTGGTCGCCATTACATCCATATCGCGCACCGCGCCCGCCGCCTTGCACACTGGCTTCAGGGTCTTCATCAGGCGGCGGTTGCGCTTCTTCTTGTCGGGCATGTACGCGGTGATGATGGTTTCGAGGCGGCGTGCCCGCTTGCGCAGTTCCTGGACATCCTTTACTAAAGGATTGCTGGGCAGACTTTTTAGCAGCTCGCGCAACTGCCGAATCGGTCTGCGAACGCTTCTGACTTCCAACTCCATCATTCATCAGCATAGGAGCCTCTTGCATGGATTGGCAAAGCATGCGCAGCTTGGAACTCGTTGCATGGCCCCGGTTTTGAAAGGGCGCAGCAGGGCACACTCTGGGTCCCGTGCTACAAAACTCCGTCCGGAGGGAGCCGGGGGCTTC
>PKXI01000269.1 GCA_003133425.1 Acidobacteriaceae bacterium | reverse complement strand
AGGGAGCTCTTTCCCGAGCCGGAAAGGCCCGTGACCACCGTAAGCGTATTGCGCGGAATGCGCACGTTAATGTCGCGCAGATTGTGCTGGCGCGCGCCGCGCACCGAGATGTGAGTAATAGGCATGGTGAGTCTTTCAGGGATCGGTGGGCACTTTCGAGGGTGGAGTGCGGTGAATCACCGCATTACTTACTCCTGGGAGTATTCTATTGGTCAATAGAATTAAGGGTCAACGCGGCCGCAATTTCTGAGAGAATCGCATCAATCCTTTCTAGCCGGTCCGGGAGGTTCCCGGGCGGTCGGATATGCGTAGCGTACCTTTCAGGGTCAGCCAGGGCGGGAACGATGACGGATTTATTGAATTTAGCGATGTTGATCTGTGCGTCGATCGGCTCGATGGCGTTTGGAATCCTGGCGGCATATGGGATTCTCAGGGTGGTTTTCGCGATTCTCCGGCCGCAGCGGCGCCCAGCGCCGGTTGAAACCCAGCCGGAAGCCGCCCGCGGACTGTAAAACCGGTCACAGTTCCTTATTCACAGTAGGCAGTTGCTTCGCTCAGAACTGAGCGTCGACTATTGCCCACCAATCACGGCTTCATTGTGGTGGGTTGGCCTGCTGTTGCATCTGCTCGATTTGCTGCTGGCGCTGCTGCATTTCCTGCATGATCTGCTGTGGGGTGCGCGGCGGAGCACCAGGCTCAAAGCCGTTGCGGATGTTTGGGGGCACCGGCTGAGGCGGTGGCTGCGGTTGAGGTTGTGGTACCGGCTTCTCGTCATTGTCGGTATTTTCGTCATTTGAGGCGGTCTGATCGCTGGGAACCTTCGGAGCATCTCCTTTGCGCTGCGTGCTCAAGACGATCTCTCGTGGCGTTCCCTGGCCTTGGTCTCCGATCATCAGCACGTTGTAGCCAGAGCCATCAAGGAGCTGCGACAGCACGTCGCGTGCTTTGCCGGGGCCGAAGGAGCCAAAAATTCGCTGATTGGAGCCCAGGCCCTCCACTTTAGAGCCGGTTACCGTTGCAACGTCCTTCAAGATCTGACTGAGGCTCGAGTTTGCGGCTTCAATGCGCAGGCCCTTGCTGTCCCATACTATGGTGGCCTCGACCGCGCGGTCGTTGGCGGGCCACTTTGGAAGCACCGGTGCAGGAGGTGCTGCCGGCGTGGTCGCGGCCTGGACAGATGGCGCGGGCGGATGGGCAGGGGACGGACGTTTGTGCGGATGAGATGCCTTATGTGTGACGGTAGACGCGGCGGCAGCTTGAGTTGTGGGTTGCGCAGCTGCGAACAGTGTCCCGGCAGCCAAAATCGACGCAACAAGAACTGATGTTCGGACGGGAAGCGTCTTCCTCGCCTTCGATTCGTTCGCAACCTGGGGCTTTTCCGGGATGGTTGTGCGCATTGAAATCGGCTCCCCCGTCCGGCAGCGGCGTTCAGCCATCTGCTCAGGCACCTCGCCGCTGTAATTCCTTACCGCTCCACTGTACTAGACTAGCAGTGGCCCACGGACGCTCGAAATGATGTTTCGCTGGGCAGAGAGGATATACCGGGAAATGCGCCTCTGCTGGAAGGTTTGGGCCTTTGCGGTCATAATGTCTGCGCCGGTTGCGAGCCTGGCGGCCACTTGCACCGCGCAGGCCGAGCTCTCGCCTCAGGATCGATCAACTCTGTCCGCAATTGGCGGCCGGTTGTCTGAAGCGGTCGTGCAGCAGGATTTTGCCACACTTCAGGCCGGTTTGCAGCCCGCCGAGGCGGCTGAGTGGAGCGGGATTCGCGGAGCCGTTGAGCAGGCCGCGCCATTGGTAAAGGGTGGGCAGGTTCAACTGCGGAATCTGTACCTCCTGGACGCGGCCAACATGACCGCACCCGCCGATACCCAATTCTTCTGCTCGAGCGCCAACGGCTCTCTGACCGTGACCATCATGATGCATGCGCTGCCCCCCGGACGCTACACGATCGTTTTGGCTGATGCGGCGGGTGCTCCACTGGGTGGGCAGATCGGTCTCATCCTCGCTTGGGACGGCCCTGATTCCGGCTGGAGGCTCGCCGGCCTGTCGGTGCACCAGGGCATCTTCGACGGGCATGACGGCGTTTGGTACTGGACACGTGCCCGGGGGCTTGCAAAAGTCGATCCATGGAGCGCCTGGTACTCCTACGACGCCGCCCGATACCTGCTGCTGCCGATTGACTTTATCTCCTCTCCGAACCTGGAGAAACTCCAGCAGGAGCAAGCCCAGATCAAGGGTTCGCCACAGGAGGCATTTCCGTATTCGCTTCCAGGCGGTGATCGTACGTGGAAGATCGACTCCGTGCAGTTTGATCCGACGCTGCACCAGTCTGATCTCGCTGTCGTTTACGAGTCAACGGGCGTTACCGATCCAGCCGCCTTGCGCACAGAAGCGATTGCAGTTTTCAGTGCACTTCTGAAGGCGCAGCCGGGCATCCGGCAGAATTTTCATGGCCTTTGGGCATACGCGTCGAAGGACGGCAAGCGGGCTCCGGTGATTGAGCTTCCGATGGCGCAGATACCGTAAAAGCAGGGATCAGGGATCAGCCCGGTACCTCAAGGGTTCGAATAAATGTAAAGCTCCGTTAGCAGCGAAAAATCCAAAGACAAGAAAGGGCATTACCTTGGCGGCAATTATCGATCTGCGTTCCGATACAGTAACGCGCCCATCACAGGAGATGCGGGCGGCAATGGCTGCGGCCGAGGTGGGTGACGATGTCTATGGGGAAGACCCTACCATCAACCTGCTCGAGCGCCGTGCAGCAGAGGCCTTTAGCCGCGAAGCGGCGTTATTTGTGCCCACGGGCACCATGGGCAACCAGATTGCTATTCGGCTGCTCACACAGCCTGGGCAAGAGGTGATCGCTGAATCACGCGCTCACATTTTGGACTGGGAGATGGCCACAACGGCAGTCTTCTCCGGCTGCCTGGTGCGCGCGGTACAGGCTGATCGCGGCATCCTCACCTGGAAACATATCGAGCCGGCAATCTACGCGCGTGGAGCGTTTCGCGCGGCCACGGGGCTTATCGAGATCGAAAATACAGCCAACCTGGCAGGTGGAAGTTGCATACCACTCGATGTTTTGAAGGAGATCTGGGCTGGGGCCAAAGAGCGCAAGCTCCCAGTGCACCTTGATGGAGCCCGCATTTTCAACGCCTCCACGGCATTAGGTGTGGACGTAAAAACGCTGACGCTTGGATTCGATACGGTGATGTTCTGCCTGTCGAAGGGACTGGGAGCGCCGGTGGGATCGATGTTGGTGGGTTCAGCAGAGTTGATGGACCGGGCACGCCTCTTCCGCAAGGCCCTGGGCGGCGGCATGAGGCAGGCTGGTGTGTTGGCGGCAGCAGGCCTTATTGCGCTTGAGCATGGTCCGGGACGGCTGTACGAAGATCACGCCAATGCTCGGTTTCTCGCGGAGTCGCTTGCGGTTACTGAAGGCGCGTCCATCGATCCGGCTACCGTGGAAACCAACATCGTCATCTTCCGGCTTACGGGTAAGACAAGCGCGGCGGAGTTGGTCGCGCGTTTGAAGAAACGCAATATTTTCATGAGCGCCGTGGGGCCGGATACCATTCGAATAGTCACGCATCTCGACGTGGACCGCGCTGCCTGTGTTGCGGCTGCCCAGGCGCTTGCCGAGGAGATTGAGGCTGCCTGAAGCGATTCGAATTCTGTGCGACGAAAATCCCGGTTGCCTATTCAGGCAACCGGGATTTCTGTGTAACGAAGGATCTGGGAGTTGATTAAACAGCCACGGGAACGGAATTGATGGTCTTGAGAAGCTGGGAGACGATCTGATAAGGATCGGCTTCGGAGTTCGGGCGGCGGTCTTCAAGGTAACCCTTGTAGCCGTGCTTGACGAAGTTGACAGGCAGCCGGACGGAAGCACCCCGGTCGGAGAGACCGTAGCTGAACTTGTCGATGGCCTGGGTTTCGTGGAGGCCTGTCAAGCGCAGATGGTTATCAGGGCCATATACGGCAATGTGTTCGGCGATATTCTTCTCGAATGCCGCCATGAGCGCTTCGAGATACGCCTTGCCACCAACTTCGCGGATGAACTTCGTCGAGAAGTTCGTATGCATGCCCGATCCGTTCCAGTCGCCCTTGATCGGCTTGCAATACAACACAAAGTCCACTTCATACTTCTCGCAGAGACGGGCCATCAAATAGCGGGCGATCCATACGTCGTCAGCGGCCTTCTTGGAGCCTTTGGCAAAAATCTGGAATTCCCATTGCCCCTTGGCGACTTCGGCATTAATGCCTTCATGGTTGATGCCAGCAGCCAGACAGAGATCGAGGTGTTCCTCCACAATCTGGCGGGCGATGCTGCCCATATATTTATAACCAACGCCGCAGTAGTAAGGGCCCTGCGGACCGGGATAGCCTTCCTTCGGGAAGCCGAGAGGGCGGCCATCTTTATAAAGGAAATACTCCTGTTCAAAACCTACCCATAGGTCGGGCTCGTCCTCGATGGTGGCACGTGCATTGGTGGAGTGAGGGGTGCCGTCGGGATGCATGACTTCGCTAAGGACGATGTAGGCATCCTTGCGGCTGGCGTCTGGGTACAAAGCTACTGGCTTCAGAATGCAGTCAGACTTGTGACCCTCGGCCTGCATGGTTGAACTGCCGTCAAAACCCCAAAGGGGCAGATCGGCAAGGGTTGGCGGCTTCTCAAATGATTTCAGTTGGGTCTTGCCGCGCAGCTCAGGAATTGGTTGCTTGCCGTCAAGCCAGATGTATTCGAGTTTGTACTTGGTCATGGTTCTCCTTTTGGCGTGAAAACATGGGGCTGTTCAAAGGAGATCGTAAAGCGTCACCCATAAAGAACTCGTGAAGATTCCGGGAATCCTACAGGGCGTCGGGGAAGAGCTCAGTGATGGTGGGAAATCAGCACCATTAGCAGCAAAATGACCACAGGAATCATTGCCAATGCGCCGTAATAGAGGATCTTCCGCGACAGGTGGGATTTACGCCGCTGCCAGTTGCGCAACTCATCCCGATCCTCTACGCCAACTTGGTCAAGGTGTTGTAAATCATGCACAAATTCATGTGCAGTTGCATAGCGGTTTCTAGGATCCCGCTCCAGGGCCCGATACAGTACTTCCTGCAGTTGCGGGGGGATGGAGGGGTCGGCGACCGAAGGCGGCATGGGGTGGTTCAGGAGGCGGTCATTCATTGCCGCCATGGGCGAGGGCCCCGAGAAGGGCAGCCTGCCTGAGAGCATCTCGTAGAGAATTACGCCCATGGAATAAATGTCTGATCGGCCATCGCCGCGCTTGCCTTTGACTTGCTCCGGAGAGATGTAATTGGGTGTGCCCAAAGTCGCGGTAAAGTTGGCGTAGGTGAGCCTGCGCGCGGCGGAATCGCTGGCGATCCCGAAGTCGATCAGCTTGATATTATCTTCCTCATCCACCATGATGTTTTCCGGCTTCAGGTCGCGGTGAACCACGCCATTCGCATGTATGTAATCCAGCGCTTCCAGAACTCCTATCGCAATGCGGATGGCGCGGTCATGTGAAAGCCGGCCTTCATCCATGATCTGGCGCAGGAGGCGGCCCTGGCACCATTCCATTACCATGTAAACGCGCGAGCGCCCTTCTCCTCCAAAGACACGCATTACGTTTGGATGGTTGAGTTTTTCACCGATTCCGGCCTCGCGCTTGAAGCGGTCGGAAAGGATCGGATCGGCTTCCATGTCCGGATGAGGAATTTTGAGCGCGACGGTGCGGTTGTCGCGCACGTCGATGGCTCGGTAGATGGAGGCCATGCCGCTGCGGGCTACGGGGGTTTCAATCCGGTACGAATCAATCTGCGAACCGGCTTCCAGTATGTCGTATAAACCCATCGTTGGGCATGCTCCGTCGCTACGTATTCTTCTACTTTACCGAGAAATCGACCGAAACCAAGTAAGTATTCCATAAGTCTTTTGGTTTCTCGTGAAAGTATCAGGAGGGCAGCCTGTAAGGACGTCCGCGGTACATGCCAACCTGCTCGACGGAACGCACACGGATCACCTGCGCGGTAGTATTGTCGCCGCCATCGATCTCTACAGCCCGTGCCACCAATTCGCGGGCAACCTCGTCCATACTCATTTTCTGTGAGACGATCTCCGCGATCATTGTTTCTTTCATTTCGTCGTGCAGTCCGTCGGTGCTGAGAACCAGCACATCGCCGGGCTGAAGCGTCAGGGCTGTGGTGTCGGGAGAGACGAACATCTCCGGCCCCAGCGAGCGAATGAGAACATGGCGCGAATCGGAATCGGCAATTTCGTCTGCAGAGATTAATCCCATCTTCCTCTGCTCGTTCACGAGCGTATGGTCTTGCGTCACCTGCGTGGCCTTTCCGTTGCGGACCAGGTAACAGCGCGAATCGCCGACATGCGAGACAATGGCCTGATCATACCGAAGCGCGCAGCCCACCAATGTGGTCGCCATTTTCTTGCCGCGATATTCGGCTGCCAGTCCGCAATCGTGGACCGCTGCATTGGCGTGTTGAATCAAGCGCGGCAGCAGGCTGATGAGCATTGTGCCCGCCTGGGCCTTAGCGAACTCCTCGGTAATTACCGATATCGCGGTTGCTGATGCAACCTCGCCCAGATCCATGCCGCCTACGCCGTCTGCAACCGCGAACAGATAGCCGTGAGATCGGGCCTGATGACGCGAAGCCGGTATGAAGCACCCCATCGCGTCTTCATTGTTGGTGCGAACCTTTCCGAAATCGCTTGCCTGGCCGAACTGTACATCCAACATGGGCGCTGCCGCCTCGAATCTCTCCCCCATCGCACAGGGAAGGTGGCTTACTAAGAATTTTGAAACTTCTGCTTCAAAATGGCCACTGGGTGGTTCTCTGCCCCTCGTCGCGGTGAAGCATTCGAGGAGAGATTCCACCCAGCGGTTGGGGTTAGGTTACCGTGAAGTTGATCCTACGATTTCGATTCGAGCAGGATCGCCCTGCCCTTGGCTTTGGAGGATCGCATAAAGTATATGGCTCCATAGATGCCCCACACGGCCGATATTCCAAGGGCCAGCAATGGTTCCTTTGAAGTTCCCAGGCCGAACACCGGGCCGGCGATGTAGAAGCCCATGCAGATCAGGTTGGCAAGCAATCCAAAGCCGGGGATGAGAGTGTGAAGCAGGAAGCTGTAGTCGGGCCGGTTGTGGTAGGCAACCATGCACAGGAAGCAGCTTAACGCGTACAGGATGAACGTGCCGAAGTTGGAGGTGAGCGTGATAGCCAGCAGGGAGTTAGGGAGCGCGGCCAACTGATCGTGAGAAAGGTAGCCGAAGCTGGAGAAGAGGCCGTGGGGCAGAGCCGCTATGGTGGCGTCTGTAGGAGCACCGGCGTCGCCGAAGACCAGCGAGCAAGCGATTACGCCGATCACGGCGGAGATCCAGGCTAAGGTCCAGATGGCTTTGCGCGGCGACAGAGACTCGGCGTGGAGGATGCCGAAATGTTCGGGAGCCTCATCGTCCTTGCCCATGGCGTAGGTGACGCGAGCACCGGTGTTCATGCAGCTCAGCGTGGTGCCGATGAGCGCGAAGAACACGGTGATGGCTTCGGCGAGCATGAAGTACTTGCCATGGCCCTGGCCGAGCAACTGGTCGCCGACGATAATCATCATGTCGCCGATTGGCGCAGCCGAGCTGGCTGCACTTGCCATCGTGTACCCCGAGTTTAGGAAGTAGTTGGCTGCGAAGTACTCAAACAGGTAGCAGAACAGTCCCTGAATCAGCAGCGAAGCGATCACGGCGATCGGTATGTGCTTAGTGGGGTTCTTAGCCTCGCCTCCCATCGAGGTTACCGATTCGAAGCCGACCAGNNATCAAAATGGCGACTGTGGCCTGGATGAACATGTAACTCAGCTTGTGCGGCATGATCACTGAGGCAGCGTTCGGATGAGTCAGAAAGTTGCCGGTTGCATCAGTGGTGGGATAGGTGATCTGAAACGGGACGGGCTTGCCGGAGGCGTCCAGCAACGGCAGCGGTACTCCACTGGCGTCGCGCATCGTGGAGCCGTCCTTCGCGTTGGTAGCGAATTGATAAGTATAGGTAGCGAGCGACTGTGAATCATATTGGAAGCCGGGGGCGCCTGATGCATGGTTGGCGCGATAGCCGAGCGCCAAAACGCTGAACACGATCAGCGCGGAGATCTGGATAACGTTAATTGCGAGATTGACGGCTGTCGAAGCACCCGCACCCTTCGATGCGATCCAGGCAACGAAGAATGAGAACACGACAGCTACGAGTGCCATGAATACCGGCCCGGGGTTGGAGCCGCTCATGACGCTGGGATAAAGGAAGCCGACTACATAACCAACAAAGACGCCCGTGACTGCTACCATCACGCCGGGATAGACCCAGTAATAGAGGTGCGAGCCCCAGCCGACGATGAACTTCGAAATGCGCGCATACGGCCACGCCTTATCGTGGTTGAGAAANNGAAGATGCCGATCCACATGGCTGGAGCAGTGGATGGTTGTCCAGTAACACCGGTGGTGGCCTGGATGTAGAAGGTGAGCCAGAGGAAGGCGCCGGGGGCAATGAGAGCCATTGCGTTGCTGGTCAGCCCGGTTAGTCCGAGTGTGGCCTGCATCTGTGGTGCTTTTTGTTCTGCCATGAGCATTCTCCTGAGAAGGTTTTAGTAGGTCTGTTTCCGGTGGTTTCTGCCGGAAATCTCGAAGTGCTGGTCCGCATCAGAAGAGCAATGCCGACCGAAGACGCAATGCTTTTGGTCCCAGCGCGTGGCATATTGAACTCTGGTTTGCCCGCAGTGTGAGGTTTGTCGGCTCCGGCCGTTGGTTGGTTCCTGCCTGTCCGGAGCCGACTGATTTGTTGCTGTGCTTAGAAACTACCTCTCATCCCATCAGGACGAAATGAAGATGAGAGATTTAGTTAGCGCTTCGGGCCGAGGCAGGCAACGAACCCTGCAGTGACTATTCAAGGAGCCTCGACCGCACCAGCCCGTTGCACTCTAAAGTGATCGGCACGTCGCCGCCCTGCGGAGCTACGCCTCGATTCGGCTATTTTTCGATGTTTTGGATGTTGCTGCCAAAGATGAAGCCGAATTCAAGTA